>NZ_JBBEOI010000396.1 GCF_037860755.1 Aquipuribacter hungaricus
CGCCCTGGCCGGACCCGCCGCCGGGGCCGGAGCCGCCGCCGCCGGGACCGCGCCCGCCGGTGTCCCCCGGGCCCGCCGGGAGCTCGTTGCCGGCACCGACCGGCTCGGCGTGGGTGACCAGGCCGCGGCCCTGGCAGTGCTCGCACACCGTGCTGAAGGACTCCAGCAGGCCCGAGCCGACCCGCTTGCGGGTGAGCTGGACGAGCCCGAGCGAGGTGACCTCGGCGACCTGGTGCTTGGTGCGGTCGCGGCCGAGGCACTCGACGAGGCGCCGGAGGACGAGGTTGCGGTTGCTCTCCAGCACCATGTCGATGAAGTCGACGACGATGATCCCGCCGATGTCGCGCAGCCGGAGCTGGCGGACGATCTCCTCGGCGGCCTCGAGGTTGTTGCGGGTGACGGTCTCCTCGAGGTTGCCGCCGTTGCCGGTGTACTTGCCGGTGTTGACGTCGACGACCGTCATGGCCTCGGTGCGGTCGATGACCAGCGAGCCGCCCGAGGGCAGCCACACCTTGCGGTCGAGGCCCTTGGCGATCTGCTCGTCGATGCGGTGGGAGACGAACAGGTCCTGCTCGGCCCCCTCCTCGGGCGCCCAGCGGGACATCCGCCCGGCGAGGTCGGGGGCGACGTGGCGGACGTAGCCGTCGAGCGTCTCCCAGGTCTCGTCGCCGGACACGACGAGCCGCGTGAAGTCCTCGTTGAAGACGTCGCGCACGATCTTGATCGCGAGGTCCGGCTCGCTGTAGAGCCGGGCCGGCGCCTGGACGGCGGACGCCTTGCGCTCGATGTCCTCCCACTGCGCCTGCAGCCGGGCGACGTCGCGCTCGAGCTCGGCCTCGCTGGCCCCCTCGGCGGCGGTGCGGACGATGACGCCGGCGTCCTCGGGGACCACGCGGCGCAGCACCTTCTTCAGGCGGGCGCGCTCGGTCTCCGGCAGCTTGCGGCTGATGCCGGTCATCGACGAGCCCGGCACGTAGACGAGGTAGCGGCCGGGCAGCGAGACCTGCGCGGTGAGGCGCGCGCCCTTGTGCCCGACCGGGTCCTTGGACACCTGCGCGAGGACCGGGTCGCCCGGCTTGAGGGCGTCCTCGATCTTGCGCTGGGCGCCCGTGGTCAGCCCGACGGCGTCCCAGTTGACCTCGCCGGCGTAGAGGACGGCGTTGCGGCCGCGGCCGATGTCGACGAAGGCCGCCTCCATGCTCGGCAGCACGTTCTGCACCCGGCCGAGGAAGACGTTGCCGATCATCGACTGCTGGCTGGCGCGCGTGACGTGGTGCTCGACCAGCACGCCGTCCTCGAGCACGGCGATCTCCGTGCGGTCCTCGCCCTCGCGGACGAGCAGCGTGCGGTCGACGCTCTCGCGCCGCGTGAGGAACTCCGCCTCGGTGATGACGGTGCGCTTGCGGGACGTCGTGCGCCCGTCGCGGCGGCGCTGGCGCTTGGCCTCCAGGCGGGTGGAGCCCTTGACCTTGGTCACCTCGTCGACCCGCGACTCGCGGATGCGCACGACCGTGCCCGGCGGGTCGTCGGGGTCGGCGACCAGGTCGGCCTCCCCGCCCCCGGAACGGCGACGGCGGCGGCGACGGCGGCGGGAGGAGCGCGAGCCCGCGTCGTCGTCGTCGGTCTCGTCGCCCTCGTCCTCGTCGCCCTCGGGGGCGTCCTCGTCGTCCACGTCCTCGTCGACGAGGGGCGCCCCGGCGGGACCGGCGTCGGGACCGGTGGTGCCCGCGTCGTCGGGGCCGTCGGCGTCGTCCGGCGCGTCGCCGTCGTCGCTGTCGGCGTCGCCCTCGTCGGTCCCGGCGGAGGCGCTGCCCCGGCC
>NZ_JBBEOI010000397.1 GCF_037860755.1 Aquipuribacter hungaricus
GTACGCCGCCGACGCCATGCTCGCCGAGCTGGCCGCCGCCTCGGCCGCGGACCGGCCGCTGTCGCGCGGTCCGCTGGCCGGCCGGAGCAGGGCCGTCCGGGGCCTCCTGGGGTGCGGCGCCGCCGCGGTCCTCGTGGCGGTGCTCCTGCTCGTCACCACCCTGGTGGGGCTGCTCTGAGCAGCCCGGACGGTAGGTTCTGCCCGTCAGACCCCGCGCCGAGACCCCCGGCCCGGCAGACGAGCAAGGAGCTGACGTGGCCCAGCGCACCGAGTCCTCCATCACCGTCGGGGCACCGCCCGCCGACGTCCTCGCGGTCCTCGTCGACCTCGAGCGCTACCCGGAGTGGGCCGGCGGGATCACCGACGTGGAGGTCCTCGAGCGCGACGCCGACGGCCGCCCCAGCACCGCGCGGTTCACCATGAGCTCCGGCCCCGTCCGCGACACGCTGCTCCTCGCCTACTCCTGGACCGTGACCACCACGGGCACGGGCACCGTGTCGTGGTCCCTGCTCGAGCGCGGCCGCATGACCACCGAGATGGACGGCAGCTACGAGCTCGTCGGCGGGGCCGACAGCACGACGGTCACCTACCGGCTCGAGGTCGACGTGTCGATCAGCCTGCCCGGGCTGCTGCGGCGCAAGGCCGAGAAGACGATCACCGACGCCGCCCTCAAGGACCTCAAGACGCGCGTCGAGCGCTGACGTGACCGGCCGGGTCGTCCTCGACCTGGGCTGCTGCCCGGCCGGGTCGCAGCCCGGCACGGCCGTCCGGCGGGCGGGCGGCAAGGTGCTCGAGCTCGCCACCGGACCGGACGCCGGTCCGGACGCGGGCCCCGCCGTGGACGTCGCCTCCACGCCAGGTGCCGCGGACAGCCTCCGGCTCGGTGCACCGCCCGCCGACCCGGACGGCTGGGAGGGCAGGGTCGCCCGCCTGCTCGGGCTGCACGCCGGCGCCGTCGCTGCGGGCGTCCCCGTGCCGCTCGCCGACCACGTCGTCACGTGGGCGCGCGTGCGCCGCGAGCTCGAGGCCGACCGCTGGGACGTCGTGGTCCTCGCCGTCGCGCCGTACGCGGTGCCGGCCCTGGTGGAGGCGCCCGCGGTGCTCCTGGACGTCGTCGACGCCCGTCTGGACGCGCTGGCGCCCGGGGCGGGGACGGACCCGTCGGCGGCCTCGCAGCTGGTCGAGCTGCTCGACCTGCGGCCGGCGCTCGTGGCCGCGCGGGACCTGGCGGAGGGGGCGGCCGCGGCGGGCCACCCCGGTCAGCACCAGGGCTGCGACCGCCCCGGCTCCACGGGTCTGGCCACGGTCGACCGCGACGACCCGGCAGGCCCGCCGGTCCGCAGCGTGCGGGTCGAGGCCGACGGGGACGGCCTGGTCTGGTCGGTGGCCCTGCCGCGGGGGCTCCGCCCGGTCCTCGCGCACGACGGCCGCCGGCTGCGCGTCGGCACCGGACCGGCCCGGCGGACCTTCCGTCTCCCGGCGGCCCTGACGCGCTGCGAGGTCCGGGCTGCGAGAGTGGTCGCCGACCGGCTCGAGGTGCGCTTCGAGCCGCACCCGGACGCCTGGCGGTGACGCCGTGACGACGGGGCCGGCAGGACCGCCGGGAGGACCGGTGGAGCAGGAGGCGACGATGGGCGAGGACCGGGCGGAGCGTGTGCTGGGCGCCGTCCGCGACGGCTGGCACGGCCTCGCCGGCGGCGACGCGTCGGCCTGCCCCGGCTGCCCGGTCTGCAGCCTCACCCGGCGGGCCGGCGGGACCGACCCGGTCGCCTCCGCCCACCTGCGCGCCGCGGCGGACCACCTGACCGCCGCC
>NZ_JBBEOI010000398.1 GCF_037860755.1 Aquipuribacter hungaricus
CTCCGCGGTCGACCCGGCGTGGCTGGCCCGGCCGGCGGAGGCCGCGCTGGCGCTGGGGCGGGGGCTGCGCCGCCTGCACGACGCGCTGCCGGTCGAGGGGTGCCCCTTCGGCTGGGACACCGACGTCCGCTCCGACGACCGGCCGGCCGCGCAGGCGCTGCTCGGCGGGCGCCCCCCGGACGACCGGCGCGTGGTCTGCCAGGGCGACGCCTGCGCGCCCAACACGCTCCTGGCCGACGACGGGTCCGTCACGGGGTACGTCGACCTGGGCCGGCTCGGGGTCGCCGACCGGTGGGCCGACCTGGCCCCGGCGTGCTGGAGCGCGGACCACAACTACGGCCCGGGCCACGCCGACCTGGTGTGCGAGGGCTACGGCGTCACCCCGGACCGTGAGCGGCTGGCGTGGTACTCGGCGCTGTGGCATGCCGACGGGTAATGGTCAGGACCTGAGCTCCCGCCACTCCCGGACCACATCGACGTCCGGTCCGAGGACTGTCCTCGCCCCGCCGGTCGTGAGCTCGACGACGACCCCGGGCTCGTAGCGGCCCTTGCTCCGGACGTCCTGCACCTGCGACCAGGGCAGGTGCTCGTGGCGGCGGAACGGGCGGGGGAGCGTCATCCCGTCCGCGTCGACCGTGATGGCGGAGGACGGCAGGCGAGAGGTCACGAGGGCGACCAGCCCGACCATGAGGCCGAACCCGACGAGGGCGGCCGGGACGGGCAGGTCGAAGACGTTCACCAGGTTGACGCCCATGACGGCGACGAAGACACCGAGGTTCCGCGACAGCCAGGACTGCTGCGCCATCTCCTCGGGCGTCAGCCGCCACGTCTGGGGCAGCCCCGCAGCCGGACGGTCACCCCGGTGGCGCTCCCGCCACCCCTCGACCACGCCGCCCGGCGTGCGGCGCGGCAGCTGCACCAGCTCGCCGGTGTCGAGCTCCACGTAGGCGTCCGGCCGGTCGACGCCGAGGGTCTGCGGACGGCGCACGCGGCGGACCCTGTCCCAGGCGACGTCGCGGTCCCGAAGGCGGCTGGACACCCGGACGCCGGACGCCGACGCGGCCACCCGGCGGGGCTGCCGGAGGCCGGCCGCGACCAGCAGCGCGGTCATGGCCAGGACCACCACGGCCAGTGCCGCCCACCAGGGGTCCGCGCTCAGGACAGCGACGACGGTGGCCGCGACCGCGAGGGTGCCGGTCACCACGACGGCGGTGACCCACCAGCGCGACACCGGCACCTCGTGCACCGGCTCGCCGGTCAGGCCGGGGCGTGGACCGGTCGGGGCGAGCGGCCGGTCCGGGACCCGCGGCCGCGAGGCGGCGCGGGGCCCGGTGGGCTCGTCGCCCTCGGGGCCCACCAGGCGCCGGCGGCGACCGGCGTCATGCCCGGCACCCTAGAGCCCCCGGCATGCGGTCAGTCTGGACGAGGCGGCCGCGTCCGCACGCGGATCTCCGCAATCCCGCCCGCGAGGACCGGTCCCTGCCTAGGGTCACCAGCACCTGCCCCGGGGAGCCCCGGACGGTCAGGTGGCCGTGCGGTGGTGCACACCCCCGAGGGCGTCTCCACCGGGGCCGGGGGAGAACTGTCGATGCTGCTGCGTCCTCGTGCACGTGTCCTGACCGGGTCGGCGCGGGCCCGGAGGGCGTCCGCGGCCGCCGTGACCCTCGGCCTCGTGGTCGCGACCGGCGTGCTCCTGCCGGCGGCGTCGGCGGTCCCGGCACCCGCCCGCGACGGGGCCGCCGCCCGGGCCACGGTCGAC
>NZ_JBBEOI010000399.1 GCF_037860755.1 Aquipuribacter hungaricus
GCCCGCCCGCCCCGCCGTCGTCGCGGCCCCGCCGCCCCCGCTGCCGCCGGTCCTCCCCCCGCCGGTCGTCACCCTGCTCGGCCTGGCCGCCGCGGTCGTCGTGCTCGGCGGCATCCGCGCGGCGCAGGAGCTGGCCGCGCCGATCTTCCTGGCCTTCGTGCTGTCGATCGCCGTCTACCCGCTGCAGGCATGGCTGCGCCGGCTCCGGCTGCCGGGCTGGCTGGCGCTCACGCTCACCGTGCTCGTCACCTACGCGGCCCTCACGGCGTTCGCCGGGGCGCTCCTGCTGTCGGTGCTCCAGTTCGCCGACCAGGCGCAGGGCTACCGCGACGAGGTCGTCGACCTCGTCGCGCAGGGCGAGGACCTGCTGCTCGAGGCCGGCGTCGACCAGGCCCAGATCAACGACGTCATCTCGCAGGTGGACATCAACCAGGCGTTCTCGCTGGCGCTCGGCGTCGTGCAGGGCGTCACCTCGCTGCTGTCGAACCTCGTCTTCGTGCTCGCCCTGCTCTTCTTCGTCCTCATCGACGCCGGGGGCGTGCACACCAAGCTGGCCGCCGTCGCGGCGCTGCGCCCCCGGGCGGCCGAGGCGCTGCACGGCTTCACCCACGGCGTGCGGCAGTACCTCGTGGTGACGGCCGTGTTCGGCTTCGTCGTCGCCGCGCTCGACGTCGTGCTGCTCATGGTGCTCGGCGTGCCGCTGCCCCTGCTCTGGGGGCTGCTGGCCTTCCTGGCCAGCTTCGTGCCCGTCATCGGGCTCGTCGTCGGCCTCGTCCCGCCGGTGGTCATCGGCCTGCTCGACGGCGGCCCCGCCACCGGGCTGTACGTGCTCATCGGCTACCTGGTCATCAACAACACCATCGACAACGTCGTGAAGCCCAAGTTCGTCGGCGACGCCGTCGGGCTCAGCATCACCGTGTCGTTCCTGTCGCTCGTGGTGTGGGGCTTCGTGCTGGGCCCGCTCGGCGCGCTGCTCGCCATCCCGGCCTCGCTGCTGGCCCGTGCGCTGCTGGTCGACCGCGACCCCCGGAGGGGCTGGGTGGGCATCATGGTCGGCGACGAGCCACCGCAGGGCGAGGACCTGCGGCGGCTGTCGGACGAGGCCCAGGAGCTCGACCGGCGCGAGGGCCGCTCCCGCTGACGCGAGGCCGCTCCCGCTGGGACCCCTAGGGGTGCGGCCAGGCGTTGGGCAGGCAGCCCTGCAGGCCGACGGTCTGCTGGAGCATGACCGGTGCCGGCTCGCCGTCCGCGGGGCAGGGCACGTGCCCGTTCCCCAGGTAGTGGCCCAGCTCGTGGTTGACGACGTAGCGGCGGTAGCCGTCGACGTCGTCGCCCCACGTGGTCGCGCCGCGCGTCCACCGCCGGGCGTTGAGCACCACGTCGTCGCCGTTGCGGCACGACACCTCGCCGCGGGTGCGCAGCGGCGCGCACATCCGGTCGGTGGTGTCCGGGCTGGCCACGACGATGCGGGCGTCGGGGTCCGCGTCGACCCGCTGCAGCGCCCATGCCCCGTCGCCGGTCCACGAGCGGGGGTCGGCGAGGACCTCCTCGACGACCCCGGCGACCTCCGCCGGGTCGAGCGGGAGCCCGCCCTCCACCTCGACGGTGTAGCGGACCAGGCGGCCGTCGCCCACCTGCTCGCCCGTGCCCGGGGCCACCGCGAAGCTGCCGTCGCCCGCGCGGGGCACCTCGACCGGGACGGCCGGTGCCGCGGCGGGTGCACCCGCCGCGGCAGCGGTCGGGGTCGGCGC
>NZ_JBBEOI010000400.1 GCF_037860755.1 Aquipuribacter hungaricus
GCCCGCGAGCCCGCCGGCCGCGAGCCCGCCGGCCACGCGCCCTCCGGCGCGTGCGCGGCTGCCCGCGTCGGACGTACCCGCGGACCCACCGACGGTCGGGAGGACGTCGGTGTCCCCGTCGTCGTCCCTCTGCGCCGACCCGTCGCGGGTCGTCGCAGGCACGGAGGAGGCGGGAGCGGCCGCCGTGCGGCCCTCGCCCGGGTGGGCGCCAGCCGGGGTGACGACAGGCCCGCCATCACCGCCAGCCGCTCCGGCAGCAGTGGCGGCGGCGCCGGCCGCACCCGCCGCACCCGCACCGGCGGCACCGGCAGCGAGGGCACCGGCAGCGCTGGCACCAGCAGCGGTCCCCGGAGCAGCAGCGCCAACTGGCGGGGCGACGCGATCACGGCTGACGGAGGACCGGGGGGCCGGGGTCTCCCCAGCCTCACCCGGCGCACCCGCACGCCCCTCGCGGACGGCGTGCAGGCGCTGGACGAGCCCGTCGAGCGTCTCGGGCCCCGTGCCGGCGAGGACCTCGGCGACGACGGTCTCCAGGGTCTCCGTGACCTGCCCGCTCAGGGCCCGCACGCCCACGGGCCGGCCCTTCTCGGTGGGGGCGGCGGCCGTCCCGTCGGTGGCGCCGAACGGCCACCGGCCGGTGAGCAGGGCGTACAGGACCGCGGTGAGGTCACGGACGTCCCGGCTCTCGGGGCGTGCCGCGGCGGCCGGGGTCGCCTGGCCCACGGCAGCCACGTCGACCGCGGTCCCCAGCACGCGGACGCGCCCGTCGGGGGCCCGGACGACCTGTCGTGGGCCGAGCCGACCGTGGTGCAGCTGGCGCGAGGCGGCGGTGCGCAGGGCCTCGGCCGCCTCGACCACGACGCGCAGGGCCTCCTGCTCGGTGACGTCACCGGCGAGCGCGGTCGCGTCCTGCCCGGTCACCCACTCCAGGACGACGTAGCCGGCGCCCACCTCCACGCCGACGCCGAACACGCGCTGCAGCCGGGCGTCGTCGACGAGGGCCACGCGGCGCGCGGCGTCCAGCGTCGGCTGGGCCCGGGGGTGGTCGGCGGGGAGCAGGCGGACGCCGACCGGACGCTCGAGCGTCGTGTCCTCGGCACGCCACAGCGTGGTGACAGGGTCGGTCTGGACCTGCTCCTCGAGCCGGTACCTGCCCGCCAGCAGCGTGCCCGGTCCGATGCGGTCCACCACGCGCCTCCAGGGTCGTCGCTCTCCTCGGCCCCACGACCGTCGGGCCGACGCCGGGCTGCCGACGGACCACTGTAGGGGGGCGCCGGGGCGGGACGGCCTCGGACCGGGGCGGCGCGCCTATCCGACCGGCCGGACCGCCCCGTAGAGGGGCTTGCTCCACACGGCGCTGATCTTCACGACGTCGCCGCTCTTGGGCGCGGTGAGGATGAGCCCGTCGCCGAGCCAGATGGCGACGTGGTGGATCGACCCGGGCGAGGAGCCGTTCGCGTAGAACACGAGGTCCCCTGGCAGGAGCGCGGACACCGGGACCTTCGTCAGGCCGGCGTACTGCTGGCGCGACGTGCGGGGGATGGTGACCCCGGCCTGCCGGTAGGCCCACTGCGTGAGGCCGGAGCAGTCGAACGTGCTCGGGCCGGTCGCGCCCCAGGTGTACGGGACGCCGAGCTTGGTGCCGGCGGCGCGGATGGCGGCGGCGGCCGCGGCGGACGGGGCGGCGGCGGCCGCGCGCACGACCACGGCCTGCCTGTCGCTGCCGACGGTGCCCGGCGCGACG
>NZ_JBBEOI010000401.1 GCF_037860755.1 Aquipuribacter hungaricus
GACCCCGGTCAGGGTGAGGACGGCGGCGGCGGCCGCGGCGCAGCCGCCCACGGCCATGCCCAGCAGCGCCGGCCCCGCGCGCAGCCCGTCCCACCAGATCCCCAGCAGGAGCAGCGGGGCGAAGGTGGACGCGGCCAGGGCGAACGCCAGCCCGACCGTCGCGGCCAGCGGCACGTCGACGCCGAGCAGGGCGACCCCGACCGGGACGACGAGCGCGCCGAGGGTGGCCAGGCGGAACCGGGACACCGCGCGGGCGTCCCCGCCGGCCCCGGGGACCAGGTCGCGGGCCAGCACGCCCGACACCGCCACCGTGAGGCCCGACGCCGTGGACAGGAACGCCGCGAACGCCCCGCCGAGGGCGACCGCGCCCAGCACCGTGCCGAGCGTGCCGGGCAGCGCGAGGCCCGGCAGGTCGACGACCAGCGTGTCGGCCCGCCCGGGCTCGGCGAGCTCGGGCGCCAGCCGCCAGGCGAGCACGGCGTACACCGGCGGCCAGACGTAGAACAGGCCGAGCAGGCCGATGACCGTGCGGGTCGTCCGCCGCGCGTCCGTGCCGTCGGGGTTGGTGTAGAAGCGGGTGAGCACGTGCGGCAGGCCCATGGTGCCCAGCAGCAGGGCGAGCAGCAGCGAGTACGTGGCGTACAGGTCGCCCGGGTCGCTGCTGGGGACCGCCCAGCCGGGCGGCGCCTGCGAGGGGGGCGCGCCCTGCAGCCCCCACAGCGCGAGCAGCACGCAGGCGGGCACGGCGATCGCGGTGAGCTTGAGCCAGTACTGGACCGCCTGGACGATGGTGATCGACCGCATCCCGCCACCGGCCACCGCGCCGGCGACGACGACCGCGACGACGACGGTGCCGATCCAGCGGGGCAGCCCGGTCGCCGAGGCCCACACGAGCCCGGCGGCGGTGAACTGGGGGAGCAGGTACAGCCAGCCGACGAGCACGACGACGAGCGCGGAGGCGGTGCGGGCGCGGGAGGAGCCGAGGCGGAGCTCGGCGAAGTCGGGCAGCGTGTAGGCGCCCGAGCGGCGCAGCGGCGCCGCGACGAAGGCCAGCAGCAGCAGGTAGCCGACGGTGTAGCCGATGGGGAACCACAGCGCGTCGGCGCCCTCGACGAGGACGAGCCCGGCCACGCCGAGGAAGCTCGCCGCCGACAGGTACTCCCCGCCGATCGCCGAGGCGTTCCACCACGGCCGCACCGCGCGGCTGGCCACGTAGAAGTCGCCCGTGGTCCTCGACACCCGGGTGCCGTAGGCCGCGACGAGGACGGTGACGAGGACGACGACCGCGACGGCGGTGATCGCGGGGGCGTGGGTCATCCGATCGGGTCCGGGGCGGGCGCGTCGGGCAGGTCCGTGACGAGCTCGCGGTAGTCCTCCTCGCTGCGCTCGGCGCCGGCCACGTGGCGGCGCCCGGCCAGCCACAGCACCGGGTAGACGAGCACGGCCAGCAGCCACCACGCGAGCGGGACCCCCAGGACGGGCAGCGCCGCCACGCCGGGCAGGACGACGCCGAGCACGGGCAGCCCGAGCAGCGGGACGACGACGACGAGCACCGAGGCCAGCGACCAGCGCAGCTGCGCGCGCCGCAGCGAGCGGTCGTAGACCGACACGACGTCGGGGCTGCGGGCGGGGGAGACGACCCGCCCGCGCAGCGGCACGGTCCTGGTGACCCGCACCCGCTGCGGGCGGCGCCGGCCGGGCTCGGTCACGGCCGCGGGCCGGGGAGCCCAAGTCGGAGGCCAA
>NZ_JBBEOI010000402.1 GCF_037860755.1 Aquipuribacter hungaricus
GCCGCCGCCGCTGCGGCCGCCTCCGCCGACGACGGCCAGCGCCCGGCGCCCCGCGGCGGGTCGGTCCGCAGCAGCGCCTACCAGGAGCCCGGGCTGCGCGAGCGCGCCACCTCCGTCGTCAAGGGCCTCGGCCGGCGCCGCAAGGGCTGACCGGGAGCGCTGCTCACCGTCCCTCGCCATGATGGGGCGGTGAGCAGCGCAGCCCCGCCCCCCGACCTGACGCCCGACCTCGTCCGCGGGGCGGGGGCCTACGTCGACAGCTGGTGGGGCTTCCGCCGCCGGCACCACCGGCTCCCCGGGATGCAGGGGGCGGTGGCGCTGCGCGGGGACGTGCTGCTGTCCGCCGCGCACGGCCTGGCCGACGTCGCCGCCGGCACCCCGGTCGACGACTCCACGGTGTTCCGGGTGGCGTCGCACTCCAAGACGTTCACCGCGACCGTCGTGCACCAGCTCGCGACGGAAGGCGCCCTCGGGCTCGACGACACGCTCGGGCGCTGGCTGCCGTGGACCACGGCGTCGGCGGACGGCGTCGCCCGGCTCACCCTGCGCCAGCTGCTCGGCCACACCTCGGGCCTCACCCGTGACGGCGCCGACGGCGACCACTGGCAGCTGCGCCGGCCGTTCCTCGACGAGGCCGCGCTCCGGGCCGTGCTCGACGACCCCGCCTCGCTCGTCACCGCACCGGACGTGCGGTTCAAGTACTCGAACATCGGCTACGCCCTGCTCGGCCTCGTGGTCGCGGCGGCCTCGGGGACGTCGTGGGCGGAGGCGGTCCGCGCGCGGGTGGTGGAGCCGCTGGGGCTCACCTCGACCGCACCCGACCTGGCCCCCGGCGACCCGCTCGCCGACCGGGTGGCGACGGGCTACACCTCGCTGGCCTACGCCGACGAGCGGGTGCCGGTCGAGCAGGTCGGGACCGGGGCGATGGCCGCCGCCACCGGGTTCTGCTCCACCGCGACCGACCTGGTCCGCTACCTGTCGGCGCACGCCGAGGGCGAGGACGGACCGCGGCTGCTCGACCCGCTGGCCCGCCGCCAGATGCAGCACACCTGGTGGGACGTCGACGGGACGCCCGACGAGGGCTACGGGCTCGGCATGGGCGTCACCACCGTGGGCCGCCGCCGGACGGTCGGCCACGGCGGCGGCTGGCCCGGTCACATCACCCGCAGCCTGCTCGACCCGGTCGCCGGCCTCGCGGTGTCGGTGCTGACCAACGCTGTCGACGGCCCCGCCGTGGAGCTCGCGACCGGGGCGGTCCGGCTGCTCGACCTCGCCGCGTCAGCGCCCGCCGGGACGGAGCCGCTCGCCGGGGAGGCGCTGGCCACGGCCCGGGCGGCGACCGGTCGCTGGGCGACGCTGTGGGGCGTGCAGGACGTCGCCGTCCTCGGTGGCCGGCTCGTGCTGCTGTCGCCCGCGCTCGCCGACCCCACCGGGTCGGTGCAGGAGCTCGAGGTGCTCGACGCGACGACGCTGCAGGTGGTGAGCGGGCCGGGGTACGCCTCCGTCGGGGAACGGGTGCTGCTGGACCGCGACGGGGACGGGCCCGCCCGCACCCTGCGCGCCGGCAGCGGCATGACCGCCTGGCGGCTGGAGGACCTCCCGCTGCCGGGCCGCGTGGGGCTCGGCAGCCTGTGGCCGGCCGGTCAGGAGCCTGGCGGTCGCTGACGTGCGGTGGCCGCTGGGGCGGCGGCCGCTGGTGCGCGCGGCCGCTAGCGCGCG
>NZ_JBBEOI010000403.1 GCF_037860755.1 Aquipuribacter hungaricus
CGGCGCCCGCGTCGCCGACGTCGCCGTGCTGCACCCCCGCCTGGTCCGCCACCAGCCCGGCGGGCCCGCCGCCTTCGCCGACCTGCTGCGCGGCGCCGTGCTGCAGGCACCGCGCAGGCGCGGCAAGTTCCTCTGGCTGCCGCTGGAGCGCGACCCCGCCGGGGCGGGACCCGCCGAGCACCCGGACCGCGCCGAGGACGGCGCCGAGGACCGCGCCGAGGACTGCCTGGTCGTCCACCTCGGCATGTCCGGGCAGGTCCGGGTGCTCGACCGCGCCGAGCCGGTGCACCCCCACACCCGCGTGGTCGCCGCGCTGGAGGACGGCCGCGACCTCCGCTTCGTCGACATGCGGATGTTCGGCCGGCTGGACGTCGACGAGCTGGTCCCGGCCCCCGACGTCGTCGGCGACACCGTGCCCGCGCTCGCGTCCCACATCGGCCGCGACCCGCTCGACCCCGGCTTCGACGAGACCGCGTGGGTCGAGCGGCTGCGCGCCCGGAAGACCGGGCTCAAGCGGGCGCTGCTGGACCAGACGCTCGCCTCCGGCATCGGCAACATCTACGCCGACGAGGCGCTGTGGCGCAGCCGGCTGCACTGGGCCCGCCCCACCGAGACCCTGCCCCGGGCCGCGGCCCGCGAGCTGCTCGGGCACGTCCGCGAGGTGATGGCGTCGTCCATGGCCTCGGGCGGGACGTCGTTCGACGCGCTGTACGTGGACGTCAACGGGGAGTCCGGCTACTACGACCGCTCGCTGGACGCCTACGGCCAGGAGGGCCGGCCCTGCCGGCGTTGCGGCACGGCCGTGGTCCGCGAGGCGTGGACCAACCGCAGCTCGTTCCGCTGCCCCCTCTGCCAGCCCCGGCCCCGGCGCGCGCGGGTCTGAGCGGGCCCGGGCCCCGTTAGCCTCCCCGCGTGCACCTGTCCTCGCTCACCCTGCGCGGCTTCAAGTCGTTCGCCTCGGCGACGACGCTGCGCCTGGAGCCGGGCATCACGTGCGTGGTCGGGCCGAACGGCTCGGGCAAGTCCAACGTCGTCGACGCCATCGCCTGGGTGCTCGGCGAGCAGGGCGCACGGACGCTGCGCGGCGGGAGCATGGCCGACGTCATCTTCGCCGGCACCGCCACCCGGGCCCCGCTGGGACGGGCCGAGGTGGTCCTCACCTTCGACAACTCCGACGGCCTGCTCGGCGAGGGCACGGCGGAGGTGTCCGTCACCCGGACGATGTTCCGCGCGGGCGGCAGCGAGTACGCCATCAACGGCCGGCCCTGCCGCCTGCTCGACGTGCAGGAGCTGCTCGGGGACGCGGGCATCGGCCGCGAGCTGCACGTCGTCGTCGGCCAGGGCCGCGTCGACGCCGTCCTGCAGGCCACCCCCGAGGAGCGGCGCAGCTTCGTCGAGGAGGCCGCCGGCGTCCTCAAGCACCGCAAGCGCAAGAAGAAGGCGCTGCGCAAGCTCGCGGCGATGGACGGCAACCTCGTCCGGCTCGCCGACCTCACCGCCGAGATCGCCCGCCAGCTCAAGCCCCTCGGCCGCCAGGCGGACACCGCCCGCCGCGCCCGCCGGATCGCCGCCGACGCCCGCGACGCCCGGCTGCGCCTGCTCGCCGACGACGTCGCCGCGGTCCGCTCCGGGCTCGGCGGGCACGACGGGCCCGGCCCGGCGGCGCAGC
>NZ_JBBEOI010000404.1 GCF_037860755.1 Aquipuribacter hungaricus
AGCAGCCCCGCCGACCGCGCCGGCCCCGAGGACCGCGCCGGCTCCGGGGACCGCGCCGGCTCCGGGGACCGCGCCGGCTCCGGGGACCGCGCCGGGCGCGCCGACGACCCCGTCGACCGGCTCGTCGGCCCGGCGGGTCCGCCCCTCCCGGCAGAGGAGGTCTGGAGCCACGCGGAGGTCGCCGCACGCGCCTGGAAGCTGTCGGGCCTCACCCCGCCGGACGCCGCGCAGACGCTCGTCGCCACGGCCGGCCCCTACCCCGACGGCGCGACGACCTACCTGCTGGTGCTCACCACGACCCCCGATGGGGGCCTGCAACTGTGCGACCAGCTGGCCGGACGGCTGCCCGTCGGCCCGTCCGGGCTCAGCCCGGCCGAGCTGGACCGCTGGGGTCTGGTCGACGAGCCGGCCGGCGTGCTGGGCACCTGCGGCGCCTCGAAGGCCGGGGACTACGACGTGCAGCGCTCGGTCCTGCTCGCCGACGGCGACGGCACGACCACCGTGTGGCTGTCCACCGTCCGCATGCCCCGCTGAGCCGCGCGGCCCCGCCGCCCGGGGTCAGAGCCCGCTGGAGTGCCCGGGGAACACGTGCGCGGCCGGGTCGAGGTCGACGGCGAGGTTGTTGACCGCGGTGGCCGCCTCGCCGAACCCCGTCGCGATGAGCTTGACCTTGCCCGGGTAGGTGCAGACGTCGCCGGCGGCGTAGACCCGGGGCCGCGACGTGGCCATCCGCGAGTCCACGACCACGGCCCGGTGGTCCAGCTCCAGCCCCCAGCCGACCAGCGGGCCGAGGTCGGCGTGGAAACCGAGCGCCGCGACCACCGTGTCGGCGAGCAGCTCGTGCCGCTCCCCCCGCGTGGTCGGCAGCCGCCCCTCGACGGTCAGCCCGGCGAGCGTGCCGTCCGGGCCGGCGGCCAGCGCCGTCACCTCGTAGCCGCCGAGCACGGGCACGCCCAGGGCGCGGACCGCGGCCACCGTGCCGGCGTGGGCGCGGAAGGCGTCGCGGCGGTGCACGAGCGTGACCTCCGCCGCCAGCGGCGCCAGCATGAGCGCCCAGTCGAACGCCGAGTCCCCGCCCCCGACCACGACGACCCGCCGCCCGGCCAGCTCGGTGGGCCGGGGGACGAAGTGGACCAGGCCGCGACCGAGCCAGCCCTCCCCGGCCGGCAGCGGCTTGGGCGTGAACTCCCCCATGCCCGCCGTGACGAGCAGCGCCCGCGCCCGCACCGCGCGGCCGTCGGCGAGGCTGACGAGCAGGCCGTCGCCGTCCGGCTCGTCGACGAGGTCGCGGGCCTGCGAGCCCAGCAGGTAGGCCGGTCCGTACCGGGCGGCCTGCTGCACGAGCCCCGTGACCAGGTCGCGGCCCCGGACCTCGGGGAAGCCGGCCACGTCGTAGATCATCTTCTCGGGGTACATCGCGGTGACCTGCCCGCCGGGCTCGGGCAGGGAGTCCACGAGCGCGACCGTCATGCAGCGGAAGCCGGCGTAGTAGGCGGCGTACAGCCCGACCGGCCCCGCCCCGACGACGAGCAGGTCGACCGACGGCGCCGGGCCGGCGAGCGGGTCCGGCCCGGGCTCCGGGTGCGGCAGCGGTCCCGGGTCGAGCGTCGCCACGTCGGGCGAGGACGGCGGGCCCGGGCGCTCCGGGAGGCCGGGGACCGGGG
>NZ_JBBEOI010000405.1 GCF_037860755.1 Aquipuribacter hungaricus
CCCGCCGTCCGGCGCCGCGTGCTGCGCCTGCTGGCCGCCGCGGCCGGCGCCCGCCCCCTCGGCCTGGTCCACACCCGGGCCCTCGACGGCCTGGTCACCGCCGGTGCCGGGCACGGCCCGCTGGCCCTCCCGGGTCCCGTGACGGCTGCGCGGACCGCGGGGGACGACGGCTGTGGCAGGCTCACCCTCGCCGTCGACGACCCCCCGCGAGAGGACCCTCATGGACGCCCGTGACGCCGGGACCGACCTGGAGAGCGTGCTGCTCACCGAGGAGCAGGTGCAGACCAGGCTCCGCGAGATGGCTGCCGAGATCGACGCCTTCTACGCCGGGTCGGAGGTGCTGCTCGTCGGCGTCCTCAAGGGGGCCGTCATGGTCATGGCGGACCTCGCCCGCGCCCTCACCGTGCCGGTGACCATGGACTGGATGGCGGTGTCGAGCTACGGCTCCGGGACCAAGTCCTCCGGCGTCGTGCGGATCCTCAAGGACCTCGACACCGACCTGTCCGGCAAGCACGTCCTCATCGTCGAGGACATCATCGACTCCGGCCTCACCCTGTCGTGGCTGAGCGCCAACCTCGGCTCCCGCGGACCGGCGTCGGTCCGCATCGCCACCCTGCTCCGCAAGCCCACCGCCGCCAAGGTCGAGGTCGAGGTGTCGTGGGTCGGCTTCGACATCGGCGAGCAGTTCGTCGTCGGCTACGGCCTGGACTACGACGAGAAGTACCGCAACCTGCGCGACATCGGGATCCTCGCCCCCCACATGTACGGCTGACCCGGGGCCCGGAGCCCCGGGCCCCGGAGCTCCGGCACGGCGTCCCCCGCGGGCGGCGTCAGGGCGGCGGGGCGACCGGCTCGACCGCGGCGCGCGCCTCCTCGGCCAGCCGCACCAGGTCCGGGAGGCCCGCCGGTGGCCTGGTCGGGCGCGCGGGCACGGCGGAGCCCTCGACGTCCGGGGCCAGCACCACGCGGACCCGCCACGGCGAGCGATGCGTCACGGCCTCCAGGCTGATGTAGGAGGTGCCCGGCGGCCGCTCGCCCAGCACCTGGGCCGTCGCGACCTGCGTGCCGTCGCCCGTGGTCTCCACGCTGCAGACCTCGTAGGCGCTCGCCGGCCCGCAGCGGAGGTCGTCGACCCCGCGGCCGGACCCGACGAGGACGGTGAGGCGCCAGCCGTCCAGCGCGCGGTCCGCGGTCCAGCCCACCGCCTCCCCCTCTCCCCGCGCGCCCGACGAGGACTGCAGCACGCGGACGTCGTCGCCGGGCGGGCCGAGGAAGCCGGACCCGTCCCGCACCGCTGTCACCAGCGCGGCGGCCGGCGCGGCGTAGCAGCTGACCTCGAGCGCGTCGTCGAGCTCCTCCTCCTCGACGAGCCGGTACACGGCAGCGCACTCGCCGGTGACGACGCGGTCACCCTGGATCGCGACCCCGTCGTCGAGGCGGACGAGCCGGACCAGCCCGGGGTCGGGACCGAGCGCGTTCCGGGCGGCGGGGGCGAGGTCGGCGGGGTCGACGAGCGGCCCCCCGGTCGACAGGTCGAGCTCGAGCGGGTCGCCGCACCCTCCGCCGGCCTGGCGGAGCACCGTGCCGCGGGCCGCCCGGTCCACCACCCACCGCTCCTCGCGCGCGGCCCAGGCCACGCCCGCCCGCCCGGCCGCGGC
>NZ_JBBEOI010000406.1 GCF_037860755.1 Aquipuribacter hungaricus
CGATCCGACTTGGACCGCAGCGGCGGCCGGGCGCGCGAGGCCAGCGCGCACGACAGCGCGAGCGGGACCCCGAGGACGGCGAGGTCCGGCGAGCCGAGGGCGACGCCCGCCACCAGGCCCCCGACGCCGAGCCCGAGGGCACGCCGGTAGGCCGCCGTGGGCACCCAGGCCAGCGTGCCGGTCACGGCGAGCGTGCCGGCCGGGTCGGCAGGGTGGCCGGGGTCGCGGTGGTCCGCAGGACGTCCGCGACGACCCCGGCGGCGGTGGCCGAGCCGTCCCAGGTCTGCACGCCCAGGGTGAGACGGTGGGCCAGCACCGACGGCGCCGCCTCCTGCACGTCCTCCGGCAGCACGACGTCCCGGCCGTCGAGCACCGCGAGCGCACGGGCGACCAGGAGCAGGGCGAGGCTGCCGCGCGGCGACGCCCCGACCTCGACGGCGGAGTGGGTGCGGGTGCCGGCGGCCAGGGAGACGCAGTACGCCAGCACGTCGGGGTCGACGTCGACCTGCTCGACGCCCGCCTGCATCCGCCGCAGCGTCGGGGCGTCGACGACGGCGCGCACCCGGGTGGCCTCGGCCCGCCGGGCGACGCGGCGGGCGAGGACCTCGGCCTCCTCCGCCGGCGCGGGGTAGCCGACCGAGACCCGGACGAGGAAGCGGTCGAGCTGGGCCTCGGGCAGCGGGTAGGTGCCCTCGTGCTCGACGGGGTTGGCCGTCGCGAGCACGTGGAACGGGACGGGCAGGCGGGTGGTCCGGCCCTCCACCGTGACCTGGCCCTCCTGCATGGCCTCCAGCAGCGCCGCCTGGGTCTTGGGCGGGGTGCGGTTGACCTCGTCGGCCAGGAGCAGGCCTGTGAAGACCGGGCCCGGCCGGAACTCGAACGAGGTCGTCGCCGGGTCGAAGACGAACGACCCCGTGACGTCGGACGGCAGCAGGTCCGGGGTGCACTGCAGCCGCGTGAACCCCAGGCCCAGCGCGAGGGCGAGGCTCCGGGCGGCCAGCGTCTTGCCCAGGCCTGGGACGTCCTCGACGAGGACGTGCCCGCCGGCGAGCACCGCGGCGAGCGCCAGGCGCAGCGTCGGGCGCATCCCGACGACGGCGCCGCCGACCTCCGCGAGGACGTCCGCGGCCAGCCGGGCCACGTCCGCCACGGGCAGCGGCACCACCTCCTCGTCGACCTCGGTCGGGCCCGGTCCGGTCGTCGCGGTCATGACGGTCTCCTCGTACTCGGGACAGGCAGGCCGACCGCCAGCCGGGCGGCGTCGGTGCGGGGGTCACGGGAGCCGGGCGGACCCAGCGCGTCGAGGGTGTCGAGCCGCCGGGCGACGGCGCGCCGGTCGTCCCGGTCGGTGCGGGCGGCCTCCATGCCGCGCTGGACCCCGGCGAGGACGTGCCAGCCGGGTCTGCTGCGCCGGGCCGGCGGGTAGGGCCACCGGGTGCCCGCCGGGTCCGCGACCTGCACCAGGAGGCCGAGCGCGACGACCGCGAGCGCGGCGAGGACGGTGCGGCCGGGTCCGGCCCCGACGAGCCAGCCCCCGCCGAGGGCGAGCAGCCCGCCGACCACGGCGCCGTCGATCTGCGCGGCCTCGAGCACCTCCCGCGGCACCTGCGTCAGCCCGGCGTACA
>NZ_JBBEOI010000407.1 GCF_037860755.1 Aquipuribacter hungaricus
GCCGCCCGCCGCCCCGGCCGTCCCGCCGGCGCCCCCGGTCCGGCTCGCCGACCCTGTCCGCGGCCCCCCGGCGCCGGTCCTCGTCTGACCTGCCGCACACCGCACGCGTGACCGTCCTGGCGACGGCACGCGTCCTGGGCGTACCCGGACCGCCGACCGGCGGGACCCGTCGCCCCCCCCCGCCCGGGCACCCGGGCCCACGACACCTCCCGGTCGCCCCTGCGACCCCTCGGCGACCCCCGCGGTCGCACCGCAGACAAGGACCTGACCCATGGACCGCACCACGACCGGCACGACCCGCACCACGACCCGCACGCCCCCGGGGCCCGGCCGGCGACGGCCGCCGCTCGCCCTCGTCGTCACCCTCGTCCTCGTCGCCCTCCTCGTGGGCATCACGGTGACGGCGATCGCCCTCGCGCTGCGCGACCGCTCCGCCGCGGCCGGCACCGACCCCGCAGTCGTCGTCCGGCAGGACTTCGCCGGCGCGCCCGCGGAGGGGGCCGACGTGACCGGCGGCATCCCCGCGGGCGGCACCGGCGACGTCGTCGTCACCCTGTACGAGGACTTCCTCTGCCCGGCGTGCCGGCAGCTGGAGGAGGTCAGCGGCGACTACCTCGACGAGCTCGCCGCCGGGCCCGACGTCACCGTGGAGTACCGCCCGGTCGCCATCCTCGACCGGCTGAGCGCGGGCAGCGAGTACTCCACCCGGTCCGCGGCGGCCGCCGTGTGCGTCGCCGAGGAGGAGGGCGAGGACGGGTTCCGCGCCTTCGTCGACGCGCTGTTCGCCGCGCAGCCCGCCGAGGGTACCGCCGGCCCCGACGACGCGGCGCTGGCCGAGCTGGCCCGGTCCACCGGCGCCGGCGAGGAGAGCGTGGCCTGCATCGACGAGGGCCGGTTCACCGGATGGGTCCAGCGCAGCACGCAGCAGGCGCAGGAGCTCGGCGTCAGCGGCACCCCGACGGTCTGGGTCGACGGCGTGCCGACAGAGGCGCGGACGCCCGAGGAGCTGGCGGCGGCCGTGGCGGAGGCGGCCGGGCGCTGAGGCGTCTCCGGCGCCGGGGCAGCGGGTGGGGCGGCCGGGAGGTCGCCCCACCCGTCACCACGGTCGTACGGTCACCGGTCGCACTGGCGGGCCGCCCGCCCTCGTCCGAAGTCACCGACCGCGGGGACCGCCGAGCCCGCGGACCTCCGCCACGGAGCTCTGGTCGTCCCGGTGGAGGACGACGGACGCCCCCACGCGCTCGGCCAGGCGGGCGACGGCGTCGAGCTGCGGCCTGCCGACCTCCAGCAGCAGCCGGCCGGACGGCGCCAGCCACGGCCCGGCCGACCTGAGCAGGGCGCGCACCACGTCCAGTCCGTCGACGCCACCGAACAGCGCCGCCGGGGGCTCGTGGTCGCGAGCCTCCGGGGGCAACAGGTGGCCCTGGCCCGCCGGCGTGCACGGCGGGACGGCCGCGACGACGTCCACCCGGCCCCGCAGGTGCGGCGGCAGGGCGTCGAGCAGGTCACCGCCGTGGACCCCGGCCGAGGCCGGCAGGTTCTGCCGGGCGAGCCGCCGGGCGGCCGGGCAGCTGTCGGCGGCGTGCACCTCGGCGCGGGGGACGG
>NZ_JBBEOI010000408.1 GCF_037860755.1 Aquipuribacter hungaricus
GCCCGAGCACCCCCGCGCCGGGGGCGCCGAGCCGCTCGACGACCCGGACCGCGACGAGCACGGCCGCCTGTCCGGGCACGGCGTCGCGCGCGACGGCGCGGGTCCCGCCCAGCCGGTCCGCACCGGACTCGACGAGCGACTGCGCCCAGGGCAGGCCGGCCTGCAGGCAGACGGCGAGCCGCTCGGTCGCCCGGACCAGCTCGGCCACCTGGACCGGCCCGGGTCCGGAGGCCGAGGCGGGTGCCTCGCCCCTCCTGGGCGGGGTCCCGGGAGGGGCGGAGGGCCCAGGCGGTCCGGGCGATGCCGTCGTGCGCCCCGGACGGCGACCGGTGGGGGCAGCTGTGCCCCTCACGCGGCACGGGTCCGGGCGTGCCGACCCACGGGCGGGTCATCCGTCCCCGGGCGCAGGGACCCGAGCCCGGCCTGCCGCTCGCCGGCGGTCGGGTCCCCGAGGGCGGTGCGGTCGTGGACCACCCGGGCGACCTGGGCGGCCTGGGCGGCCTGGGCGTCACCCACCCGCGTGCCGCCGGCGTCGACCAGCCGGACGAGCGCGGGCACGTCGCCCGGTCCCGCACCCCACCCCCACAGGCCCGCCACCCGGCGGCGACCGTCGGGCCCGCGCTCGACCGGCACCACGACGTCCACGGCGGTCCGCAGCTGCAGCAGCGCGGTCGCCGGGTCGATGCCCGCGGCGCCGGCGAGGGCGACGACCCTCACCGGGACGTCCTGGGGGCGGGCGGCGTGCAGGGTGGCCGCACCGGCGTGGCCGGCGCCCATGGCCAGCAGCAGCTCGCGCACCTCGGCGCCGCGGCACTCCCCGACGACCAGCCGGTCCGGCCGCATCCGCAGCGCCTGGCGCACGAGCACGTCGAGGCCCACGTGCCCGGCGCCCTCGACGTTGCCGGGCCTCGCCTGCAGCGACACCACGTGGGGGTGGCGCGGCGCGAGCTCGGCGGCGTCCTCGACGAGGACGAGCCGCTCGTGCGGTCCCACCAGCGACAGCAGCGCGGCGAGCAGCGTCGTCTTGCCCGCGCCCGTGGCCCCGGTGACGAGCAGCCCCTGGCGGGCCGCCACCACCTCCCGCAGCGCGTCGGCGAGCCCGGCGCTCAGCGACCCGCGCCGGCACAGCTCGTCCAGGTCCACGCTGGCCGCCGGGGGGACCCGCAGGCTGAGGTGGGTGCCGCCCTGGCACAGCACCGGCAGGACCGCGTGCAGGCGCACCCCCGACGGCAGCCGCGCGTCGACCCACGGGCTCGCGTCGTCCAGGCGGCGTCCGCCGCTGGCGGCCAGCCGGACCGCGAGGGCACGGACCTGCTCCTCGGTGTCCAGGCCGCTGACCGCGGCACGGCGGAGCCCGCCCGGACCGTCGACCCAGACCCGGCCGGCCCCGTTGACGAGCACGTCCGTCACCCCGTCGGCGGCCAGCAGGGCAGCGAGCGGGCCGGCGGCGGCGTCCTGCTCAGGCGCCACCGAGCAGCCCGCCCGGCAGCTCGTCGGCCACCCACCGCCGGGCCCAGCGCCGCAGCGGGCTGCGCGCGGCCACCCC
>NZ_JBBEOI010000409.1 GCF_037860755.1 Aquipuribacter hungaricus
GGCCCGCGGCGACGGCGACCCGGTCGCGCCCGCCGCGCTTGGCCTCGTACAGGGCGGCGTCGGCGGCCCGGTAGAGCCCGGCGAGGTCGCGGGCGTGGACCGGGGCGTGGGCGACGCCGATGCTCGCGCTCACCGTGACGCGGCGGCCGTCCTCCAGGTGCAGGGCATGCGCGCGCAGCCGCGCCAGGGCGGCCTCGGCGCACTCGCGGGCGACCTCGACGGGGGTGCTCGGCAGGAGGACGGCGAGCTCGTCGCCGCCGAGCCGGCTGACGACGGCGCCCGCGCCGACGACCGCCACCAGCTGCTCCCCGACGTGGCAGAGGACCTGGTCGCCGGCCGGGTGGCCGAAGGAGTCGTTGACGCTCTTGAACCGGTCGACGTCGACGAGCACGAACGACGTGCCCGCGTCGGTGTCGGCGGAGGTCAGGGCGCAGGCGGCGGCGTCGTCGAGGACGCGGCGGGTGACGAGGCCGGTGAGGGGGTCGACCGCCGCCAGGTGCCGGAGCTCGGCGAGCAGCTCGTCGGTGCGCCGGTTGGCACGCACGAGCAGGGCGGTCGTGGTGACGGCGACGGCGGTGAGGTAGACGGTGTCGGTGACGGCCGCCGTCGGCGTGAGCAGGAGCCCCGTGACGACGGCCTCCCCGGCCATGGCCAGCGCCGTGAGGCCCCAGGCGGCGGCACGGCCCAGGTGGGCGGCGACGTAGACGACGGGCAGGAGGAAGAACACCTGGGCCGCGGTGGAGGCGTCGCGGGTGGCCACGTCCAGGCAGGCGACGACGACCACGCCCGCGGCGGGGGCGGCACCGTGGACCCACGGCGGCACCCGGTCGGGCGCGAGCACCAGGCCCAGCGCCCCGGCGAGGAGGAGGACGACGACGCCGACCACGAGCGCCAGCACGACCCCGGCCGGGGGCGAGACGGCTGTGTAGCCGGCCAGCACGGCCGCCGACACCACGATGACCACCGTCAGCGCGCGGGTGGCGGCCCGGGGGTCCCGGGGGGCGAAGACGTCCACGCCCCTCCATCGGCGGGCACGGGAGCGGCCTTGACCGCACGGGCCACCGGAGGTCCGACCGGGTCGTCCCCCCGTCGGGGGGGAGGAGCGGCCGGGTCCGCCGGGCCCCGGCGTGACAGGCTCCCGGCATGGCCGATCTGCTGCACCTCACCGACCCCGCGGACTGGGCCGAGGCCCGGACCGCCGGCTCCTACGACCGGTCGACGCGGGGGGCCTCGCTCGCCGAGGTGGGGTACGTCCACTGCTCCTGGGCCCACCAGGTCGAGCAGGTGGCCGCGGCCGTCTACGGCGACTGGACCGGCGAGCTCGTCGTGCTGCGCATCGACCCCGACCTGCTCGGCGTCGAGGTGGTCGAGGAGGACCTCGAGGGCACCGGCCAGGCGTTCCCGCACGTGTACGCGCCCGTGCCGGTGGAGGCCGTGACGGCCGTCGAGGCGCTGCGGCGCGTGGACGGCGAGTGGCGCCTGCCGTGAGCCCCCGCCCGGCTGCACCCGGCGGGCCCGGCGCACCCGGCGCACCCGGCGCACC
>NZ_JBBEOI010000410.1 GCF_037860755.1 Aquipuribacter hungaricus
CATTCGACCTGCTGCCTGCCTGCTCGTGCGTCAGGCCCGGACCGTACGGAGAGTCGCATGGACGCGTCCTTGGAACCCGTCTTCGAGCAGGTGCTGCGTCGCAACCCCGGTGAGGCGGAGTTCCACCAGGCTGTGCGAGAGGTGTTCGACAGCCTCGCCCCGGTGCTGCGCCGCAACCCTCAGTACGGGGACGCCGCCGTCCTGGAGCGCATCTGCGAGCCCGAGCGGCAGATCATCTTCAGGGTGCCGTGGGTCGACGACTCCGGACGCGTGCAGATCAACCGCGGCTTCCGCGTGGAGTACAACTCGGCCCTCGGGCCCTACAAGGGTGGGCTGCGCTTCCACCCCTCCGTCTACCTCGGCATCGTGAAGTTCCTCGGCTTCGAGCAGGTGTTCAAGAACGCTCTCACCGGCATGCCGATCGGCGGGGGCAAGGGCGGCGCCGACTTCGACCCGCGCGGGCGCTCCGACGGCGAGGTCATGCGCTTCTGCCAGTCGTTCATGACCGAGCTCTACCGCCACCTCGGCGAGCACACCGACGTGCCCGCCGGCGACGTCGGTGTCGGCGGTCGCGAGATCGGCTACCTGTTCGGTCAGTACAAGCGCATCACCAACCGCTACGAGTCCGGCGTCCTGACCGGCAAGGGTGTCGGCTGGGGCGGATCGCTCGTCCGCACCGAGGCAACCGGCTACGGCACGGTGCTCTTCGCGCAGGAGATGCTCCGCACCCGAGGACGGTCCTTCGACGGGCTGCGCGTCGCCGTCTCCGGGGCCGGGAACGTCGCGATCTACGCGATCGAGAAGGCGCAACAGCTCGGCGCCCGGGTCGTCGCGTTCTCCGATTCCTCCGGCTACGTCGTAGACGAGGCCGGCGTGGACCTCGAACTGCTCAAGGCGGTGAAGGAGGTGCAGCGCGGACGTGCGGCCGACTACGTCGCCCAGCGCCCCGGCGCCCACCTAGCGACCGCCGGGCGCATCTGGGACGTGCCGGTCGAGGTCGCGCTGCCCTGCGCCACCCAGAACGAGCTCGACGGTGCAGACGCCAAGGCTCTGCTGAGCCACGGCGTGCTCGCCGTCGCCGAGGGTGCCAACATGCCGACCACGCCGGACGGCGTCTCGCTCCTGCAGGAGGGTGGCGTGCTGTTCGCCCCCGGGAAAGCGGCCAACGCCGGTGGCGTGGCCACGTCGGCCCTGGAGATGCAGCAGAACGCGTCACGCGACTCCTGGACCTTCGAGGGCACCGAGGAACGCCTGACCGAGATCATGGCCGGTATCCACGACCGGTGCGCCAGCACGGCGGACGAACACGACGGCCCCGGGGACTACGTCCTGGGCGCCAACATCGCAGGCTTCCGGCGGGTCGCCGACGCCGTTCTCGCACTCGGCCTGGTCTGAGATCCGCCGTGGTCCGCGTCATCACGCGATCACTCCGGCCCAGGGGCCACCTACTGGTCGCACACGAGTCCAGCGGTCCAGCGCCGTGCCGATGGTCAGCGGCATCACAGCCGGTACCAGACCC
>NZ_JBBEOI010000411.1 GCF_037860755.1 Aquipuribacter hungaricus
CGGTCGGCGCCACCGCCGCCGGGCTGCCCGCCCCGGACCCCGCCGCGCTCCCCGAGCCCGCCGACCCCGACACCCCGCCCGCCCGGGTGCCCGGTACCCCGCGGGTGCCGTTCACGCGGCTGCACCCGGTGTCCCCGCTCGTCCGCGGCTGGGCGGCGCTGCTGTTCGGCCTCGCGCTCGTCCTCGACGGCGTCGTCGGCGGACCGCTGCCCGGCCCGGAGATCGGCCTCGTCGGGAACCTGTGGGTCCAGGTCGCCGTGGTCGTGGGCATCGCCCTCGTCGTCGTCCTCGCCAACGTCCTCAGCTGGCGGTTCTCGCGCTACTCCGTCGACGACACGGCCGTCTACCTGCACTCCGGCGTCCTCAGCCGCACCCAGCGCCAGGCGCGGCTCGACCGGCTCCAGGCCATCGACGTGGTCCAGCCGCTCATCGGCCGGCTCGTCGGGCTCGCCGAGCTGCGCATCGAGGTCGCCGGCGGGTCGGACTCCCAGGTCCGGCTGCGCTACCTCAAGGAGGCCGAGGCCCACCGGCTGCGCAACGCCCTGCTCGCCGCTGCCGCCGGCGTGGACTACGAGCAGGGGGAGGAGGCGCCCGAGGCCCCCGAGCGCGAGGTGCTCCAGGTGCCGCCGGGCCGCCTCGTCGCGGGCACCGCCCTCACCGGGACCGTGCTCGTGCTGCTGCTGGGGACCCTCGTGCTCGTCACGGCGCTCGTCGTCGTCGCCTTCCTGCCGGGGGTCTCGGCGCGGGCCGTGCTCACCCCCCTGGCGGCGATCGGGCCCGGGGCGCTCATCGCCATCGTCCTCGCGGTCGCCGGCTCCTTCGCCCGGTCCTTCGCCTTCCGGCTGGCGGAGTCCCCGGACGGGCTCCGGGTGCGCGCGGGGCTCACCGAGACCCGGTCCGCCACGGTGCCCCCCGGCCGGGTGCAGGCCGTCCTGGTCAGCCAGTCGTGGCTGTGGCGGCGCTTCGACTGGTGGCACGTCAAGGTCAACATCGCCGGCTACGCGGCCACCGACGGTCAGGAGTCCTCCAGCGCGGTCCTGCTGCCGGTCGGCACCCGCGACGACGTCCGGGCGCTGCTGGCCCTCGTCGTCCCCGGTGGTCCCGGCCCCGACGGGAGGCCCGGTGTCGACGACCGCGTCCTCGAGGCGGGCCTGTCCGGCCGCGGCCCGGACGCCGGGTTCGTCACCGCCCCCCGCGCCGCCCGGTGGCTCGACCCGCTGGCGTGGCGCCGGACCGGCTACGCCGCCACCGACCGGGTTCTGCTCGCCCGGACGGGCCTGCTCGACCGGCACCTCGTCGTCGTCCCGCACGAGCGGACCCAGTCCGTCGGGCTCCAGCAGGGACCGGTCCAGCGCCGCCTGGGCCTGGTCTCTGTGCGCCTGCACTCCACGCCGGGCCCGGTCGACCCCGTCGTGCCGCACCTGTCGGCCGCCGAGGGCGCCCGGCTGCTGCGGGAGCAGGGCGCGCGGGCCGGTGCGGCGCGGGCCGCGTCGGGGCCCGAGCGGTGGATGC
>NZ_JBBEOI010000412.1 GCF_037860755.1 Aquipuribacter hungaricus
AGGGGCGGCTGGGGCGGGGGCCGCCGGCCGGGTCGCCGCCGTCCACCGCTCGCCCGTGGTCGACCACACCGCCGGTCCCCGTGCCCGTGACGCCGGCGCCCGGGCGATGATCGACGTCAGCGACGGCCTGGTCCGCGACGCCACCCGGGTCGCGCGGGCCTCCGGTGTCGTCCTGGCGCTGGACCTCGCCAGCCCGGCGCTGCGGCCCTCGGCGGACCTGCACGAGGTGGCGGGGCTGCTGGGCGCCGACGCCCAGGAGTGGGTGCTCACCAGCGGTGAGGAGCACGCGATGCTCGCCGTCCTGCCGCCCGGTCGTGCGCTGCCCGACGGGTTCACGCCAGTGGGGCAGGTCGGGCCGCCGGAGGACGACGGCTGGACCGGGGTCGTCGTCGACGGGGTCCGGCGGACCGACGCGGGCGGCTGGGTGCACTACCCGTCCTGAGGGCTGCGGCAGCGCCGGCCACCCGAGGAGCGACGCCGCCCGACCCCGGGGGACCGGCTCGACCACCGTGGCAGCACGACGACGGCCGCCGACCCGGAGGTCGACGGCCGTGAGGTGGTGCGGGGCGGCAGAGCCGCCGGGGGGTCAGCGGGTGACCTTGCCCGCCTTGAGGCAGGAGGTGCACACGTTGACGCGCTTCGGCGTGGCGCCCACCATCGCCCGGACCCGCTGGATGTTCGGGTTCCAGCGCCGCTTGGTGCGGCGGTGGGAGTGGGAGATGCTGTGGCCGAAGCCGGGGCCCTTGCCGCAGACGTCGCAGGTGGCAGCCACGGGTAACTCCTCGGGAGGTCGGTGTCTGGGCCCGGCGGGGCCCGTACGGGCGGTCGGCCCGGGTGCGGGCCGTCCTCGTGCGTCCCCGGGATCCCGGTGAGCAACCACGACAGGGTAGCGGATCCGGCAGGACCGCTCCGACCGCAGCCGGTGCGCCCGGGACCGTGCGTCCGGGGTGGTCCGTATCCTCCCGCGCATGACCGGGCCGGAGGACGACGTCGTGCTCGACGGCGCCGGCCTGCGTGCCTGGGCCCGTCTGGTCGCCTCCCGGCTCGACGGCGCCCGTGCGGACATCGACGCGCTCAACGTCTTCCCCGTGCCCGACGGCGACACCGGGACCAACCTCGCCCTCACGGTCGGCGGTGCGGTGACCGAGCCCGGCGGGGACCTGGCCCGGGCCCTGCTCGTCCACGCCCGCGGCAACTCCGGCGTCATCGCCAGCCAGCTGGTGCGCGGCTGGGCCGACGTGCTCACCGCCCCCGTCCGCGGCGCCGGGGTCGGCCCGGAGCTGCTGGCCAAGGCGCTGCGCCGCGGCGACGATCTGGCGTGGGCGGCCGTCGCCGACCCCCAGGAGGGGACGGTGCTCACGGTGTCCCGGGCAGCCGCCGAGGCCGCCGAGAGGGCGGCCTCCGCCGGCAGCGGTCTGCTGGGGACCGTCGACGCGCTCGTCGCGGCCGCCGAGGAGGCGCTGGCACGCACCCCCGCGCAGCTGCCGG
>NZ_JBBEOI010000413.1 GCF_037860755.1 Aquipuribacter hungaricus
CCTGCCCGCGTCGGCACGCCGGGTGCCCGCGCCTGCCCGCGCCGTCCCCGCGGGCCGGCCGGGGACGCCGTGAGCCTGCCCGAGAGCACGCCGCCCACCGCCGTCGCCGGCGCCCCCGACCAGGCCTCCGTCCGGCGGCTGTACTCCAGCGCGTCGTGGCTGGGCGGCAGCACGCTCGTCAACGCCGCCATCGGCTTCGCGTTCTGGATCGTCGCGGCGCGCGTCGTCGAGCCGGACGTCCTCGGGGTCGAGGGCGCGGTCCTCAACGTCGTCATGCTGCTGGCCTGGCTCTGCCAGCTCGGCATGCAGAACGCGCTCACCCGCTTCATGCCGGTGGCCGGCGCCGGCACCCGCAGCCTGGTCGTGCGCACCTACCTGGCCTCGACCGTGCTCGCGCTGGTCTGCGGGCTGGCATGGCTGGCCTGGTCGGCGCTGCGGGCCCAGCCCCTGTTCGGGCTCCCGCTGTGGCTGACGGCGTGGTCCGCCTTCTCCGTGCTCGCCTGGACCATCTTCAGCCTGCAGGACAGCGTGCTCGTCGGCGCCCGGAAGCCCCACCTGGTCGCGGTCGAGAACGCGGTCTACAGCGCGGTCAAGCTCGTGGCCCTGGTCCCCCTGGCCGTGCTGCTGCCCGAGGGCGGGCTGCTCGTGGCCTGGGTGGCGCCGGTGCTGCTCTTCGTCCCGGTCGTCAACGCCTTCGTCTTCCGCCGGCTGCTGCCGCGCGACGGCGCCGGCGAGGGGCCGGTCGGCGGGCGCGAGGTGGCCCGGTTCGTGGCCCACGACTTCCCGGGCGGCGCGGCCTCGATGCTCGCGGTCCGCCTGGTCCCCGTCCTCGTGCTGGCCCAGCTCGGCGGCCGCGACACCGCGTACTTCCTCGTCGCGTGGCAGGTCCTCATGGTCCTGGAGCTGTCGCTGTCCTCGCTCGGGCTGTCGCTGACCGTGGAGGGGGCGGGGGCCGACGACGCCACCGTCCGGGCCCTGGTCGGCCAGCTGCTGCGGCGCGTCCTGCCGCTGGCGCTCGCCGGCTGCCTCGCCCTGGTGGTCCTGGCCCGTCCCGTCCTCAGCCTGTTCGGCGAGGAGTACGCGGGCGAGGGCACGACGGTGCTGCGCGTCCTCGTGGCCACGCTGGCGCTGCGGGTCGTGGTCGACGCCGCCGTGTCGGTGATGCGGGTGCGGGACGACCTCCGGCTGCTGCTGCTCATCGAGGTCGTCCGGGCCCCCGTCGCGCTCGGCGCGTGCTGGCTGCTGGCCGGGGCGTACGGCGTCACCGGGGCCGCGGCCTCCTACGGGGTGACGAACATCGTGCTCGCGGTCCTGGCCGGGCTGTACCTGCGGGGCGTGTTCCGGGCCATGGACGCCCGCGCGACCGCCTGAGCCCCCGGGGGCCGGACGGCCCGTCACCCGTCCGCGCGGGCGGCCGCGACGGGCGGTGAGCGGCAGGGCCGGTCGCGGGGGGCCGGGTCCCCC
>NZ_JBBEOI010000414.1 GCF_037860755.1 Aquipuribacter hungaricus
CACCACCCCCGCCGGCGAGCTGCAGCTGCACCGGTCGCCCGGCCACCTGCTGAGCGGCCGCGGTGGCCGCCGCGGCGGACCCGCCCCGGGCCACCTCCCTGCCGGCGGCGCGCGCGGCGTCGGCGCACGAGACCCCTGCCTGGGCCACGGAGCCCGCGAACAGGACGACCGCCAGCGCGAGGACCACGGCCGGGAACGTGACCGCGACCTCCGCGGTCACGCTCCCGGCCTCTCGGTCCTGCGCCGTCAGCCGCTCACACCGCGCCGAGCGCACGGCGCACGAGGCCCAGCAGCAGCCCCTGCACCTCCCCGCTGCCCAGCACCGCGAACAGCAGCCCCGCGAAGCCCACCGCCGCCAGCGTGGCCACGGCGTACTCCGCCGTCGCCATGCCCGCGTCCTCCAGCACCACGCGGCGCACCGTCGTCCCCGCCCGCCGTGCCGGCGCGACCGCGCCCTCGAGCTCGGTCCCGCCGGTCGTGTCGTCCACCATGTCGTCCCCTCTCAGGTTTCCCCGGGCCCGGTCGGGCCCACGACGACCATGCGCCGGACGCGTCCTGCGTCGCGGGCCCGCGGAGTCGTCCGGTGGACGGGTCGGCCGGACGAGGGGTGTGGACACACGGGCCGGGGTGGCGAAGGGCGGTCCGCGCGAGTGGCGCGCCAGGAGCGGCGACGCGGTGACACCTGAGGGGCCGGGGTGGCGGTGGGCGGTCCGCCCGGGTCGCGCGCCAGGAGCGGCCACCCGGCGGGACCCGAGGGCCGGGCCGACCCCGGCACCCGACGGTCAGCGCAACCCGGCGCCCAGGAGCTCGACGACCACAGGGGCGATGCCGAGGAGCAGGAACCCGGGCAGCGCGCAGAGGCCGAGCGGGAGCACGAGCCGCGCCGCCAGGCGGGCGGTGGCGGTGGCGGCCTGTTCCTCCGCCGCGCGCCGCACCTCTTCGGCCGCCAGCTGCAGGGGCGGCCCGGCCGGCGCCCCGGTCCTCACCGAGAAGCGCACCGCGTCGAGCAGCGGCTCGAGGTCCTCGTCGACGGCGACGAGCCGGAAGTCGCCGGTGTCCAGGCCGGTCGCGCAGCGGCGGAGGTCCGCTGCCGTGCCGCCGGGGTCGGCGCCGGGCACCTCGTCGAGCGCCCGGGCCACCTCGCGGAGCGCGGTCGCCGTCCCCACGCCGGCGTCGAGGGCGGCCGCGACGAGGTCGCACACCACGGCCTCGTCGACCCCTCCCCCGCCCGCACCGCGGGCCAGCCGCACCAGGCGGGCCGACCACCACCAGGACACGGCGAGCAGCGCGACGCCCAGCACGGCGCACGCGCGACCCCAGGGCGTGCCGAGCAGGACGTGCGCCGCGTCGACGCCGAGCATCCCGGCGACGAGCGGGCCGGCGAGCGGGAGCCCGCCGACGATGCGCGCCGACGCCGCAGGCCC
>NZ_JBBEOI010000415.1 GCF_037860755.1 Aquipuribacter hungaricus
GCCCCTCACGCCGGCCGGGGCCGGGCGGGCGCCGACCGCACGAGCCTGCAGGGGCTCACGCGCGGGGGACCCGCAGCAGCAGCGCCTCGCCCTGGCCGCCGCCGCCGCACAGCGCGGCGACCCCGGTGCCGCCGCCCAGCCGGCGCAGCTCGAGGGCGAGGGTGAGGGCGAGCCGGGTGCCGGACATCCCGATCGGGTGCCCGAGCGCGATGGCGCCGCCGTGGACGTTGACCCGCTCCTCGACCTGCTCCGGGGTGAGGCCCAGGTCGGCGGCGGAGGCGAGGCCGACGACGGCGAAGGCCTCGTTGATCTCGTAGCGGTCCAGGCCGGCGGGGTCGATGCCCTCCCGCCGGCACGCCTCGCGGACGGCGGCGGACGGCTGGGTCTGCAGCGTGGAGTCCGGGCCGGCCACGGTCCCCGCGGCACCGACCTCTGCCAGCCACGGCAGGCCCCGGGACTCGACGAGGTCCTTGCGGGCCACGACCACCGCGGCGGCCCCGTCGGAGATCGGCGACGAGGACCCGGCCGTGATGGTGCCGTCGGGGCGGAACGCCGGCCGGAGCCCTCCCAGCGTCTCGACCGTGGTGCCCGGCCGGATGCCCTCGTCGCGGTCGACGGTGACCGGCTCGCCCTTGCGGCGCGGCACCTGCACGGGCACGACCTCCTCGGCGAACACCCCGCTCTCCCACGCGGCCGCGGCGAGGCGGTGCGAGCGGGCGGCGAACGCGTCCTGCTCCTCCCGCGTGAAGCTCCACCGGGCGGCGGTGGCCGTCCCGGGCTCGCCGCCGGGAGGCCCTGCCGTGCCGGTGGGGTCGGCCGGGTCGTTGGCGTCGTCGGTCAGCGTGCCCATCGGCTGGCTCGTGAAGGTGTCGCGCAGGCCGTCGTGGGCCATGTGGTCCAGCAGCGCGACGTCGCCGTACATGTGGCCGCTCCGGCTGCCGGGGAGCAGGTGGGGCGCGGCGGACATCGACTCGGTGCCGGCGGCGACGACCACGTCGGCCATCCCGGCGGTGATGAGCGCGTCCGCCATGGCGACCGCGTTGAGCCCGGACAGGCACACCTTGTTGATGGCCGTGGCGGGGACGGACATCGGCAGGCCGCCGGCCACGGCGGCCTGGCGGGCCGGGGACTGCCCGACGCCGGCCTGGAGGACCTGGCCGACGAGCGCCTGGTCGACCTCCCCGGGGGCGAAGCCTGACCGCTCGAGCGCGGCGCGGATGGCGACCCCGGCCAGCTGCGGGGCGGTCAGGGTGGACAGCGAGCCCTGCAGCCGCCCCATGGGCGTGCGGGCACCGGCGACGATGACGGAGACCATGGCGAGAACGCTAACCCCCGGGGCGGCCGCGGCCCGCCGTACCGTGGGCGGGTGACCGCCCGCCCGCCCGCCGGGGCCGCCGCGCCCGCCGACGCCGCCCC
>NZ_JBBEOI010000416.1 GCF_037860755.1 Aquipuribacter hungaricus
GGCGGCCGGGGCGGCGGGGGCCGTCCCGGGGGCTGCGGCGTCGGGGGTGCGCGGGCCGTCGTCGACGGCCGGGGAGGCGCTGGCGCGCAGGACGTCGGTCATGGCGCCACGGTAGTCGCGCCGCCCGTCACCCGGCCGGGAGGACCACCATGTCGTCGCGGTGGACGACCTCGCGGCCGTAGTCCGGGCCGAGGTCCTCGCGCAGCTCGTGCGTGGAGCGGCCCAGCAGCCGGGGCAGCTCGGCGGCGGCGTACCCGCTCAGCCCCCGGGCCACGGCGGTGCCCGCGGGGTCGCACAGGTCGACGACCGCACCGACGTCGAAGACGCCCTCCACGGCGGTGACGCCCGCCGGCAGCAGGGACGCCCCGCGCCCGACGACGGCCCGCACCGCGCCGGGGTCCAGGAGCAGCCGGCCGCGCGGCGCGGCCACGTGCGCCAGCCACAGCGTGCGGGCCGGGAGAGCCCGCGGCGCCGCCTCGAACCAGGTGCCGACGTCCGCGCCGGACATGGCGTCGGGGAAGCGGGCCGTGGCGGTGACAAGCGTCGGCACCGCGGCGTCGGCGGCGATGGTGGCCGCGTCGACCTTGGTGCGCATGCCGCCGGTCCCGACGGCGCTGCCCGCCCCGGTGCCGAGGTCCGCCTGCAGGGTCCCCGTGCCGTCGACGAGCGGGATGCGCCGGGCCCCGGGCCGCGACGGCGGCCGGTCGTACAGCCCGTCGACGTCGGTGAGCAGGACCAGGGCGCTGGCGCCGACCAGGTGCGCGACGAAGGCCGCGAGCCGGTCGTTGTCGCCGAACCGGATCTCGTCCGTGGCGACGGTGTCGTTCTCGTTGACCACCGGCACGGCGCCGAGGCTGAGCAGCCGCGCCAGCGTGGACCGGGCGTTGAGGTAGTGGTTGCGCCGGACCAGGTCGTCCAGGTCGAGCAGCACCTGCCCGGTCACCAGGTCGTGCCGCGCGAACGAGGACGACCAGCGCGACAGCAGCCGCCCCTGCCCGACGCTGGCGGCGGCCTGCAGCCCGGCGAGGTCGGCGGGACGGCGCGCCATGCCGAGCGCGGGCAGCCCGGCGGCGATCGCCCCGGAGGTGACGACCACCAGGCGCCGGTCTGCACCGAGCGCCCGGCGGGCGGCCAGGGTGTCGACGAGGGTGTCGACGGCCTGGCCGTCGATGCCCGTGGAGGTGGCGAGGCTGGAGGAGCCGACCTTGACCACGAGCGTGCCGGGGCCCTCGAGCAGGGCGTGCAGCCGCTCCCGCGCCTGCTGCGGGGCGGTGGCGGACGCCTCGCTCACCCCTGCCCCGAGGTCCGGTCGACCTGCTCCCCGGCCTGCTCCGGCGCGGGGGCGCCGGTCCCGTCCGCCGCGTCCGTGGCCCCGGCGCCGTCGGCCGCACCGGTCCCATCGGCCGCGCCGGT
>NZ_JBBEOI010000417.1 GCF_037860755.1 Aquipuribacter hungaricus
GCCCGGACGTCGAGGTGGTGCGCCTGGCGGCCGACGCCGACGGCACCGAGCTCGCCCGTGCCGCCCGGCCCCGGCAGGTCGCCGCGCTGGCGGTCGACGGCGCGCGCGTCGTCCGGCTGGTCGCCGGCGACGCGACGACGTTCTCCTCCGTCGCCGCCGAGATCGCCGCCGTCCGGACCGCCGGTGCGGACGTCGAGCTCGTCCCCGGCGTCTCGGCGGCCTTCGCGGTCCCGGTGTACGCCGGCGTCCCCGTCGCGCCCACCGGCACCGAACGGGTCCACGTCGTCCACGTCACCGACCCGGCGACCGAGCTCGTCGCCCCGGGCAGCGGCGGCGCCGACACCGTCGTCGTCCTCGGCGCCCGCGGGCTCCTGGGCGGGGCGGCCGAGCGGCTCGTCGCGCTCGGCTGGAGCCCCGACGCGCCCGCGGTCGTCGTCTCCTGCGCGACGACCACGTCGCAGCGCTCGGTCGAGGTGGCCCTGGCCAAGGTCGGCGACGTCCTCGGCGGTCTCGCCGAGCCGGTCTCCCTCGTCGTCGGCGACGCCGTCGGCCAGCGCGACCAGCTCTCGTGGTTCGAGAACCGGCCGCTGTTCGGCTGGCGCGTCCTCGTCCCTCGCACCAAGGACCAGTCGACGTCGGTCGTCGAGCACCTGCGCGAGCTCGGCGCCGACCCGGTCGTGGTCCCCACGATCTCCGTCGAGCCGCCGCGCACCCCGCAGCAGATGGACAAGGCCGTGCGCGGGCTCGTCACCGGCCGCTACGAGTGGGTGGGCTTCACCAGCGTCAACGCCGTCCGCGCCGTCCGCGAGCAGCTCGACGCGCTCGGCCTGGACGCCCGGTCCTTCTCCGGGCTGCGGATCGCCGCGGTCGGCGGCGTGACGGCCGAGGCGCTGCGCGAGTGGGGCCTCGAGCCCGACCTCGTCCCCTCCGGCGAGCAGTCCGCCAAGGGGCTGCTCGAGGAGTGGCCGGCCTTCGACCCGCAGCTGGACCCGATCGACCGGGTGCTGCTGCCGCGCGCCGACATCGCCACCGACACCCTGGTGGCCGGCCTGCAGGAGATGGGCTGGGAGGTCGACGACGTCACCGCCTACCGGACGGTGCGCGCGGCGCCGCCCGCCGCCCCGGTGCGCGACGCCATCAAGTCCGGCGGCTTCGACGCGGTGCTGTTCACGTCCAGCTCGACGGTCCGCAACCTCGTCGGCATCGCGGGCAAGCCGCACGCCTCGACCGTCATCGCGTGCATCGGTCCCCGCACCGCCGCCACCGCGGAGGAGCACGGCCTGCGCGTCGACGTCCTGGCACCCGTGCCCGAGGTCCGGGCGCTCGTCGACGCGCTCGCGGCCCACGGCGCGGCCGGCCGTGCCGCGGCCGAGGGCAGCGGCACGGAGTGGGCGCGCCCGTCCCAGCG
>NZ_JBBEOI010000418.1 GCF_037860755.1 Aquipuribacter hungaricus
GCGGGGACGGCTCGGGCGACCGGGCACCGTCGGTCGTCGTCGGGTCCGCGGACCAGGTCGGCGACGGCGGCCACGGGTCCTCGGCCGGGCTCGAGGCCGTCGCGGGCGGGGCGGCGGACGGCGCCGGGCGGCCCGGGGACAGAACGAGGGCGAGCACGACCACGACGAGCACCGCCAGCCCGGAGGCGACCGCGACCACGACGGGCGCCCGCCGGGGCGCGGGTGGCCTGGGTGCGGGGGACGGGCCCGGGAACGTGCTCACGGCGCCACCGGGGCCTTCGCCGATGCCGACGGGGACGGGACCGACGGGGACGGGGGCGCCGGAGCGGTCGGCCCCGGCAGGACGAGGGTCGGCAGGGTGACGTCGAGGCACGACAGCGTGACCGGGTCGCCGCCGGCGAGCGCCGTCACCCGGGCCGCCGCCTCCGACAGCCGGTCCTCGGGCAGCCGCCCGGACACCACGGCCTCGACGAGCGCGTCCCGCATCCGCGGCGCCTGGCTGCCGTCGGTGGCCAGCACGGCGTCGGCCCCGGCGAGGACCGCGAGCACGGCCGCCTCCGGGAAGTCGTGCCGCAGGTTGACCGCGCCCATCCCGATGCTGTCGGTCATCGCGACCCCCTGGAAGCCGGTGCGCCGCAGGAGCGCGTACGTGGCGGGGCTCAACGACGCGGGCACGCCCGGCTCCAGCGCCGTGTACTGCACGTGCCCGGTCATGACCACGGGGGCGCCCGCGTCCACGGCGTCCTGGAACGGGACGAGGTCGACGGCCTCGAGCTCGGCGAGCGGGGCGTCGACGACGGCGTCGCCGGTGTGGGTGTCGTCCCCGGCGCGCCCGTGCCCGGGGAAGTGCTTGACGGTGGGCGTCACCTCGGCGTCCTGCAGACCGGCGGCGAAGGCCAGCCCGAAGGCGGAGGCCGTGGCCGGGTCTGCGGAGAACGACCGGTCCCCGATGGTCGCCCCGGCGTCGCCGTCGTCCAGGTCGAGGACGGGCGCCAGGTCCAGGTCGACCCCGACCCCCGCCAGCGAGGCGCCGATGCCCGCGGCGAAGGCCCGGACCTCCTCCGGCGTGCTCGTGCTCGCCAGGCGCCGCGGGGACGGCCCGGACCCGACGACCTCACGGGTGGCCGCGACCCGGCCGGACTCCTCGTCGGTCGACACGAGCAGGGGACGCGCAGACCGGGCCCGCAGGCCCGCGGACAGCGCGGTGACCTGGGGGGCGTCCACGACGTTGTCCCCGGACAGGAACACCCCGCCGACGCCGAGCCCCGTGACCTGCACCGCGAGCGGGTCGTCGGGGCCGGTCACCCCGGGCAGCCCGACGACGAGCACGGCCGCCGCCCGCTGCTCCAGCGGTGCCGGCTCGCACGGCGGCGGGCGCGGCGCGGCGGCCGGCGA
>NZ_JBBEOI010000419.1 GCF_037860755.1 Aquipuribacter hungaricus
AGCCCGGCCGCGCGCGCCGGGGCCGGCTGGTCCGCCCTGGTCCCGTTCCCGGTGCTCGGGCCGGCGGCCGGGGCCTACGGCGACGCCTCGCTCGCCTGGCGCTGGGCCTCCGCCGGCACCCGGGACCCGTCCCTGGCCGCCGTGCGGGCGGGTGTCGGGGTCGCGGTGCACGGGCTCGTCCACGCCACGGTCGGCGCGGCGGTCGAGCGCACCCTGGACGCGCTCCTGCCCGACCCGCCGCGCCCGCCGGCCGCGCAGCCCGCGACCCGGCTCAACGTCGTCGGCCCCGACGTCCAGGACACCGGCGCCGGGCCCGAGGGCTTCGTCGTCTACCTGGACGGGGTCGGCCGGTGCGAGCGCCGGACCACACCCGTCGGCCGTGGCCTCGCCGCGGCGCTCGCCGAGCGGCTGCCCCGCTGGACGGTCGTGCTGTCGCTCATGCCGAACGACGTCACGCAGGAGCCCGCGTGGAACCGCCCGGTCACCGGGCGGATGTGGCGCCGGCTGCACCGGCTCTCCCCCGTCACCACCCTGGTCCGCGGCGTGTGGGAGGCCGTGGTCGCGGTCGACCCGCGCTACCGCGAGCGGCTGGCCGAGGAGCACACCCGCCACGTCGTGCAGCACCTGGTCGCCGCGGGCTACGCCGTCGGCAGCGGCGCGCCGGTCGTGCTCGTCGGGCTGAGCGGCGGCGCGCAGACCGCCCTGCGGGTCGCCTCGGAGGTGGCGCGGTCGCTGGGCGGCGCCCCGCTGGACGTCGTCACGCTCGGCGCCTTCGCCGACGGCGGCGCCGACCTGGACGGGGTGCGCCGGGTCCACTCGGTGGTCAGCTGGGGCGACCCCGCCGAGCTGCTGCCCGTGCTGCTGTTCCCCTCCCGCTGGACGGCGCTCGGCGTCGGGGCCTGGCGGCGCGCCAAGGTGGCCGGCACCGTCGTGGTGCGCCGGCACGACTTCGCCACCCACATCGGTCCCGGCGGTTACCTCAGCCCGACCGCGCACGCCCCGGACGGCCGGACCCGGCTGGCGCAGGCCGCCGACGTGGTCGCCGCCGCCGCCCGGCAGCTGCTCGCGGACCGGACGCGGGTGCCCTCGACGTGACGGTCAACCCCCGACGGCCGGCGTCGCTGTCGATGGCCGCCGCCAACGCGGTCCCCGGACCCGACCCCGCCGAGCGGCTCGAGGCCGCGCACACGAGCGCGCAGGCCGTCGTCCAGCGGCTGCGCGACGGAAGCGACCCCGCCGCGGGCGAGCGGATGGTCGCGGCGGTCGACACCGACGAGGGCCTCGACGCGGCCGCCCGGCTGTGGGCCGTGGCGTCGCCGGTGTCGCTGCCGGGCGCGCTCTGGCGGCTGGTCGCGCTGCGGGCCGGTGTCCGGCGGGCGCCCGGCCAGGC
>NZ_JBBEOI010000420.1 GCF_037860755.1 Aquipuribacter hungaricus
CGCGCCCGCCGCCGCTGCGGACGGGACCCCGGCGGACGCCGGGCAGCCCCCCGCGGCGGACGCGGCCGGGGCCGCCGACGGTGCTGGGGACGGTGCCCCGGACGGCGGCGAGACCGACCCGCTGGACGGGTCGCCGGTGGAGATCCGCGAGAAGACGCACCCCGCGGTGCCGATGACCGTGGAGCAGGCGCTGTACGAGATGGAGCTCGTGGGCCACGACTTCTACCTCTTCGTCGACGCCGCCACCGGGTCGCCGAGCGCGATGTACCGGCGCAAGGGCTGGAGCTACGGCGTCATCCGGCTCAGCGACGACGCCGCCACCGCGGGCGAGCACTCGGAGATGGCGGGCGCGCAGCAGGGCTGAGAGGACCGGCGCCTGTCCGGCGCCGGTCACCACGAGGGGTCTCTCCCGGCACCGGCTGCCGGGGGAGGCCCCTCGTCCTGCCCGCAGGGCCGCGGACCGGGCGCCGCCCGCGGCCCTGCGGGCAGCCGGGGCCGCCCGGGGTCCAGGCGCCGGGGCACCACGCGGCCTGGCGTCCTGTCGGTGGCCGCCGCCATGCTCACGCCGTGGCGACCCGGACCTCGATGAGCGCCGACCAGGCGGTGCGCACGGCGCTCGCCGCCCAGCAACTCTCCCTGCCCCGTCCGGGCGCGGCCACCGACCGCGGCCACGTCCGCAGGCTCGTCGAGCGGATCGGCGCGCTGCAGATCGACTCGGTCAACGTCGTCGCCCGCGCGCACCTGCTGCCGGTCCGGTCGCGGCTGGGCGGCTACGACCGCGACGTCCTTGCCGCGGCCACGTCGCTGGGCCCGGGGCGCCGGCCCGTCGCCTGGGAGTACTGGGGGCACGAGGCGTCCTACGTCGGCGCGGAGGCGCTGTCGGCGCTGCGCTGGCGGATGCACGGGGCCGAGGAGGGGGCCTGGGGCGGCATGGTCGAGGTGGCGCGGCGGCGCCCCGAGCTGCTGGTGGCGGTCGAGGAGGCCGTCGCCGACGGACCCCTCACCGGCCGGCAGCTGCAGGCCCTGCTCGAGCCGACGGTGCAGCGGAGGACCGGGTCGTGGGGCTGGAACTGGAGCGACGTCAAGCGCGCGGTGGAGTTCGCGTTCTGGTCCGGCCGGGTGGCCAGCGCCGGGCGGACCGAGCAGTTCGAGCGCCGCTACGCCCTGCCGCAGCGGGTGTGGCCGGCGCAGGTGCTCGCCACCCCGCCGCCGACCGCGGAGGAGGCGGCCGACGTGCTCGTGGACGTGGCGGGCCGGGCGCTCGGCGTGGCCACCGGCGACGACCTGCGCGACCACTTCCGGCTGCCGCTCGAGCTCGCCCGCGGGGCGGTGGCCCGGGCCGCAGAGGCCGGGCGCCTGCTGCCGGTGCTGGTGCGCGGCTGG
>NZ_JBBEOI010000421.1 GCF_037860755.1 Aquipuribacter hungaricus
GGGCGAGCCGGTGGTGCAGCAGGGCGACCCAGCGGGCGTCCTCCGCCTCCTCCGCGCGCCGCAGCGCCTCCCGCGCGAGGGCGACGGCGCGCTCGACCCGGCCGCACCGGTCGGCGTACCCCGCGGCCCGGCGGTGGAGGTCGACCGCGTCGAGCCCGGCGACCGTGGCCGCGTCCGGGACGGAGTCGAACAGCTCGATCGCCCGCTCCAGGTGCGCGAGGGCCTCGCGCGGGGCCAGCAGCTCGGTGGCGTCCTCGGCCGCCCGGACCGAGGCGGACAGCGCGGTCGGGACGTCGTGGGCCGCCAGGGCGTGGTGCGCCAGCTCCGCGGCCGCGCCTGGCCCGTCGCCGGCGCCGGTCCGCCCGGACAGGACCGCGACGTAGGCGGCGTGCCAGCGCGACCGCTCCCCCGGCAGCAGGTCCGCGTACACCGCCTCCTGGAGCAGGGCGTGGCGGAAGGCGTAGCGCTCCCCCTCGGCGCGGAGCACCTGCGCCGACACCGCCTCCCGCAGCGCGTCGTCCAGCGCCACCCGGTCCAGCCCGCTCACGGCCAGGAGCAGGTCGTCGGCGACCCGGCGCCCGCCCACGGCCGCGACCCGGGCGACGTCGCGCGCCGCCGGGCCCAGCCGCTCGAGCCGGTCGAGCAGGACCTCGGCCAGCCCGTCCGGCACCCCCGGGCGGTCGCCGGCGGCGAAGAGCTCCTCGGCGAAGTACGCGTTGCCCTCGGATCGGGCCAGGACGCGGCGCACCGTCGCAGGGGGCACGGGACCGCCGGCCAGGGCGGACAGGAACGCGGCCATCCCGTCGGCGTCGAACGGCGCCAGCCCCACCCGGCGGACGTGGGGCAGCCGGGCCAGGTCGCCCAGCAGCCCGCGCACGGGGTGGGCACGGTGGAGGTCGTCGCTGCGGTAGCTCGCGACCACGAGCACCCGCTCCCGGCGCATCCGCCCGAGCAGGTAGCGCAGCAGGTCGCGGGAGGACGGGTCGGCCCAGTGGAGGTCCTCCAGCACGAGCAGCACCGGCGAGGAGGCGGCCAGCGCGCCGACGAAGCGGGCGACCTGCTCGAACAGCTGCATCCGGCCGACCTCGACCGCGGAGGACTCCGCGGCGGCGTCCACGCCGCCAGGACCACCGGCCGGCCGCTCGGGGGCGGGGGTGCCGAGCAGGGCGGCCAGGCCCGCCGGGACCGCGGCGGAGGTGGCGGACAGGTGCGCGCCGAGCGCCTCGGCGAAGGCGAGGTACGGCAGGCCCGCGGCGCCGAAGTCGACGCAGTGCCCGCGCAGGACGGTCGCGCCGTCGGCGGCGGCGCGCGCAGCGAAGGCCTGCAGGACGCGGGTCTTGCCCGCCCCGGCGTCGCCGGCCAGCAGGACCGCTCCGGGC
>NZ_JBBEOI010000422.1 GCF_037860755.1 Aquipuribacter hungaricus
CCACCCGCCCGGTCGCCGACGCGGCGCGCGCGGTGGGCCTGCTCGCCCACGGCGACGACTCCCCCGGCGGCGGCACCGGCATGACCGCGGCCAGCCGCAGCCTGGCCACGTCGGCCCGCGACACCGCCGAGCGCGCCCGTACCGTCTCCGGCTCCGCGCTGGACGTGCGCGCCGACGCCGAGTCCACCGCGGCCGCCGTCGAGCAGCTCACCAGCGCCAACGCCGAGATCACGCGCGCCCGGACGCCGCTGGCCGCGGTCGTCGACCGGCTGTCCGACGGCGTGGACCAGGTGCGCCGCTCCGCGCTGGAGGTGGCCACCATCGCCGAGGCCGCCGACGCGGCCGCCCGCACCACGAGCGACGTCGTCGCCCGGCTCGACGAGGCCGGCGACCTGGTCGCCACCAGCGTCTCCGCCATCGAGGGCATCGCCGCGCAGACCAAGCTGCTCGCGCTCAACGCCGGCATCGAGGCGGCGCGGGCCGGGGACGCCGGTCGCGGGTTCGCGGTCGTGGCCACGGACGTCAAGACCCTCGCCGACGCCTCCGGCACCGCCAGCACCGTCATCCGCACCAGCGTCGACACCATGCGCGCGGAGACCCAGCAGGCCAAGGACGCGATGGCCCACATCCTCAGCACCGTGTCGCGGATCCGGGAGCTGCAGGACGTCATCACGGCCTCCACGCACGAGCAGGCCGACGGCGCCCGCGAGCTGGGCGACAGCCAGCGCGCGGTCGACCAGGCGCTGGCCGAGCAGTCGACGGCCATGACCCACGTCGCCGAGGCCGCCGCACGGATCGCTCACGCCTCGGACCGGATCGCCGCCGAGGTGGACGCGGTGGCGGACCTGGCCACCCGCACGACGGAGGTGTCCGACCATGTCGCCCGCGCCGCCGAGGGCATGACCACGACGTCGGACGAGCTCGAGGCGGTCGTGCACGGCACCCCCTGACCCTCCCGACGACCCACCTACCGACCACCCGCAGCCCCGCGCCGACCACCCGGTCGGCCCGGGGCTGCCGTCGTCCACCACGGACCCCCGGGCTGTCACGAGGGGGTCGCAGAGCGTTGTCGGCGCGGTGCGTGAGCGCTAACATCCGGACGAGGCACCCCCACGACGGTGGTGCCGTGCCGCTCGACAGCGAAGGAGCTGGAGTGAAGGTCCTCTCTCGGCAGGTCCCCCCTCGACGCCCGCACGCCCCCCGCGCCCGTGGTCTCGTCGCCACCGCGCTCGGCGCCGCCCTGGTCGTCACCGGGCTCACCTCCGCCGCGGCCGCCCCGGCGGACCCGGCCTCCCCGGGCGCCGCCGGTGCGGCCGCGCCCCCGACCCCCGGCCTGCTCGCCGAGTACCGCTTCGACCGGACGGGCACG
>NZ_JBBEOI010000423.1 GCF_037860755.1 Aquipuribacter hungaricus
GCCACGCCCAGGTCGCCCGCCCCCCAGGCCACGGTCTGGCGGGCCACGCCGGCCGCCACGGGCCCGGGCCGCCGGGCCAGGACGACCCCGCCGCCCAGCACCGAGGCCAGCGCCCAGGCCGTGAGCGCCCGGGTGAGGGAGCTGCGGACCTGCGTCGACGTCGCCACGCACCGATCCTCGCCGCACCCGCCGCGCCGTGCACCTGCGGCCCGGGCAGGATCGCCCCCGTGACCGAGCCCGCCTCGCCCGCCGAGCCCGCCGAGGGCACAAAGCCCACGGAGCCCGCTACGCCGGCAGGGCCCGCCGAGCCGACCGACCTCGTGGCCCCGGTCGCGGGTCTCGGCCCGGTCCACCCGTCGTGGCTGCCGGTGCTCGAGCCCCACACCGCGCTGCTCGCGGACCTCGCCGCGCGGCTGGACGCCGAGGAGGCCGCCGGCGTCGTGCCCCTGCCCGCGCGGGCGGACGTGCTGCGCGCCTTCGTCCGGCCGCTGGGTGACGTGCGGGTGCTCCTGCTCGGCCAGGACCCGTACCCGACGCCCGGACACGCCGTGGGGCTGTCCTTCTCGGTGGCCCCGGGGGTCCGGCCCCTGCCGCGGAGCCTGCGCAACGTCCTCGTGGAGCGCGAGGCCGACCTCGGCCTGCCCGTGCCGGCCTCGGGCGACCTGTCCCCGTGGGCCGACGCCGGGGTCCTCCTGCTCAACCGCGTCCTCACCGTCCGGCCGGGAGAGGCCGGCTCCCACCGCGGGCTCGGCTGGGAGCGGGTGACCGCGGCCGCGGTCGAGGCGCTCGTGGCCCGGGACGCCCCGCTCGTCGCGCTGCTCTGGGGGCGGGACGCCCGCACGCTGGCCCCGGCCCTCGGGGGCGTCGCCACGGTGGAGAGCGTGCACCCGAGCCCGCTGTCCGCCTCGCGCGGCTTCTTCGGCTCCCGGCCGTTCAGCCGGGTGGACGAGGCGCTCGTCGCCCAGGGCGCGGCACCCGTGGGGTGGCGGCTGGCCGACGACCGGCCTGCCCCGGAGCCGGCGGGGGGCTAGCCCGCCGCGAGCAGCAGCAGGACCGCGAGCCCGGCGCCGAAGAGCCCCGCCAGGACCCCGACCACCGCCCCGCCGACCTGCAGCGCGAGGGCCCGCCTGTCGTCGGCGAGCACCGAGCGGGCGAGCTCCAGGGCCAGCGTCGACCACGTCGACATCCCCCCGCACACCCCGAGCAGGAGCACGACGCCGACCGCCGCCGCGTCGGGCCCCGTGCCCGGGAGCAGCCCGAGCCGGGTCTGGACGACCAGCAGCGCCGCCGCGACCGCCGTCGCCGGGACGTTCGCCCAGGCGCTGCCGAGCGCGCGCACCCGCGGTCCGGGCGAGGCCCCGACCC
>NZ_JBBEOI010000424.1 GCF_037860755.1 Aquipuribacter hungaricus
GGGGCCGCCGGAGCGCTCGGGGCGACCGCCGCCGGAGTCGTCGCGCCGGGGGGCGCGCCCCTGGTACCCACCCCGGTCGCCGGAGCCCTCTCGACGGGGCCCGCCGCCCTGGTAGCCGCCGCGCTCACCGGAGCCACCGGACGGCGCGCCGCGGTAGCCGCCCCGGTCGCCGGACCCGCCGGAGGAGGCACCGCGGTAGCCCCCACGCTCGCCGGACCCGCCGGAGGACGCACCGCGGTAGCCCCCACGCTCGCCGCCCGCGTCGTCGCGCCGGGGGGCGCCGCCACCGCGGTACCCGCCACGCTCGTCAGAGCCGGACTGCTGACCACCGCGGTAACCGCCTCGGTCGCCGGCCGGAGCTCCCTGGCCGCCGCGGTACCCGCCACGATCACCTGAGGGAGCGCCGCCCTGACCACCGCGGTATCCGCCGGTGCTGGCGTCGTCACGTCGAGGACCACCCGCACCGCGATATCCACCGCGGTCACCGGACGGGGCACCGCCCTGACCGCCGCGATACCCACCGCGGTCGCCGGACGGGGCACTGCCCTGACCACCGCGATACCCACCGCGGTCGCCGGACGGGGCACTGCCCTGACCACCGCGATATCCGCCGCGGTCACCGGACGGGGCGCCGCCCTGACCGCCGCGGTACCCACCGGTGTCGTCACGTCGAGGACCACCCGCGCCGCGATATCCACCACGGTCACCTGCCAGAGCACCGCCCTGACCACCGCGATATCCGCCGCGGTCTCCGGACGGAGCGCCCTGACCACCGCGATATCCGCCGCGATCACCGGAAGGGGCACCGCCCTGACCACCGCGATATCCGCCGCGATCACCGGAAGGGGCACCGCCCTGACCACCACCATATCCGCCGCGATCACCGGAAGGGGCACCGCCCTGACCACCGCGATACCCGCCGCTGCCGGCGTCGTCACGGCGAGGACCACCCGCGCCGCGATATCCACCGCGGTCCTCAGCACCGGAGGGTCGCCCGCCCTGGGACGCACCAGCGTCGCGACGGGGACCGCCGTAGCCGCCACCGGAGGCGCTCCCGCGCTCGGGCGGGCCCTGGCGACGCGCGCCGCTGCCACCGGAGTCGTCACGGCGCGGTCCACCACGCCCGGCAGCGCCTGAGCCACCGGTCCCGGAATCGCGACGTGGGGCGCCACCACGGGAGGGGCCGCCCTGACGACCTCCGCCGCTGGGAGGGCGCGAGGCGCCCGAGCTGTTACGACGGTCGTCGGCCATTGCAGTTCCTCCGAACAATCGGTGCGTCCCGGGGACCCCCTGGAACGCACGACAGGCCGTCCCGGAGAACCCGGGACGGCCTGTCGTCAAAGAATGT
>NZ_JBBEOI010000425.1 GCF_037860755.1 Aquipuribacter hungaricus
CGACCGCTGAGGGCTTCGTCACCCGCGGCGTGGACGGGGCCACCGCCGCCCGGTCCACCACGCGCGTGCGCACCAAGGGCCAGGTGCTCGCCGACTACCTGACCACCACCGACCACAAGAAGATCGGGACGCTGTACCTGGTCTCGTCGTTCGGGTTCTTCATCCTCGCCGGGGCGATGGCGCTGGCCATCCGCGCCGAGCTGGCCGCCCCCGGGCTGCAGATCGTCGAGACCCGCGAGGCGTACAACCAGCTCTTCACCATGCACGGCACGATCATGCTGCTGCTGTTCGCGACGCCCCTGTTCGCCGGCTTCGCCAACTGGCTGCTCCCGCTGCAGATCGGCGCCCCCGACGTCGCCTTCCCGCGGCTCAACGCCTTCGCCTACTGGCTGTACCTCTTCGGCGGCCTCATCGCAGTCTCCGGCTTCTTCACCCCGCAGGGCGCGGCAGGCTTCGGCTGGTTCGCCTACACGCCGCTGTCGACCGAGGCGTACTCGCCCGGCCTCGGCGCGGACCTGTGGGTCATGGGCCTGGCGCTCGGCGGTTTCGGCACCATCCTCGGCGCGGTCAACTTCATCACCACGGTGATCGGGATGCGCGCCCCCGGCATGGTCATGTTCCGCATGCCGATCTTCGCCTGGAGCACGCTCATCACGAGCGTCCTCGTCCTCATGGCGTTCCCGCCCCTGGCCGCGGCCCTGCTCGTGCTGGCCTCCGACCGCAACTTCGGCTCGGTCGTGTTCCAGGCCGAGAACGGGGGCGCCATCCTGTGGCAGCACCTGTTCTGGTTCTTCGGCCACCCCGAGGTGTACATCATCGCGCTGCCGTTCTTCGGCATCATCAGCGAGGTTATCCCGGTCTTCAGCCGCAAGCCGCTGTTCGGCTACAAGGGCATGGTCTTCGCGATCATCGCCATCGCCGGGCTGTCGGTGTCGGTGTGGGCCCACCACATGTACGTCACCGGCGCGGTCCTGCTGCCGTTCTTCGCCTTCATGACCATGCTCATCGCGGTCCCGACGGGCGTGAAGTTCTTCAACTGGATCGGCACCATGTGGCGCGGGTCGCTCACCTTCGAGAGCCCGATGCTGTGGGCGCTCGGCTTCCTGGTGACGTTCCTGTTCGGCGGCCTGACCGGCATCATCCTCAGCTCGCCGACGCTGGACTTCCAGCTGTCCGACACGTACTTCGTCGTCGCCCACTTCCACTACGTGGTGTTCGGCACGGTCGTGTTCGCGATGTTCGCCGGCTTCTACTTCTGGTGGCCCAAGTTCACCGGGAAGATGCTCAACGACGGCCTGGGCAAGCTGCACTTCTGGATGACGTTCGTCGGCTTCCACACCACCTTCCT
>NZ_JBBEOI010000426.1 GCF_037860755.1 Aquipuribacter hungaricus
GCCGCGCACGGGCGGCTCCGGCAGCAGGCCGGCCCGGTCCCCCGACGTCGCCGGCAGCCGGCCGGCGCGCGACGCACGGCCAGACGGCTCGCGCGCGGCCTCGCGGACGGCCTCGACGAGGGCGAGCAGGTCGTCGTGGCTGGGACCGGTGGGGCCGTGGTCGTCGACCTGGAGCCGGACGACCTCCCATCCCCGCGGGGCGGTGAGCCGGGCGGCGTGGTGCTCGCACAGGTCGTAGGAGTGCGGCTCCGCGTACGTCGCCAGCGGGCCGAGGACCGCCGTGGAGTCGGAGTACACGTAGGTCAGCGTGGAGACGGAGTCGTGGGCGCAGCCGGAGCGGGAGCAACGTCGACCGGATCGCACCCCGCCACGCTAGCCCGCCGGGTCCCCGCTCCCGCGGCGCCGTGCCGGGGCGCGCCGGGACGGGTCCCGACCGGGGCTAGCGTGGCCGCGTGGGCACCGACGGACGCACCCCGACCGGCCCGCGGCGACGGCGGCGCGACCGCCGTGGGAGGGGCCTGCGCGGCGAGGTCCTCGCCCCGGGCCTGCCGGGCGCGCGCACCCGCTCCGAGCGCTTCGACGCCTACGTGCTGGACGCGGTGGCACGGCTGGAGCCGCGCTGGGGCGAGGCGCTGGTCGACGTCGACGTGGCGGTGGAGCTCGTGCCGCCGAGCGACCCCGGACCGTGGGAGGAGCAGGTGGCCCCGCTGGGCCGGGTGTTCGCCGCCGAGGAGGGCCACCCCGCACGGCTGGTGGTCTACCGCCGCCCGGTCGAGGCGCGCGCCGACGACGACCTGCCCCGCCTGGTCCACGAGGTGGTCGTGGAGCAGGTCGCCACGCTGCTGGCCCGCTCGCCCGAGGAGATCGACCCCTCCGTCGTCGAGGACGACGAGGGCTAAGGCCTGACCCCCGGCGCGGCCGCCGGTCGTGCCGGTCGTGCCGCTCGTGCCTGGGTCAGGACCGGTCGCGGACCAGGCGGACCTGGCTGGTGGGCGGCTGCGGCCCCGGCAGCGACGTCCCCGCGACGAGCTCCCCGTCGGGGTCGGCGAGGACGACCTCGAGGCCGGCGTGCGCCCCGGCGGCGGACCCGACGGACAGCCCGGCGACCTGGGCCCGGTCCAGCCCCTCGAGCAGCCCCACCAGCGGCAGCACCAGGGGGGCGCCCCCCGCGGGCAGGTCGACCGGACGCGACGCCAGCTCGGACCCGTCGGCGGCGAGGACGGCGACCCGGGCCCGGCCCTCGTCCGGGCCGGCGGCCACGAGCCCGAGGGTCGTGCCCTCGACGGCACCGGGCTCGGCGAGCAGCGGGCGCAGCGGGACGACGACGGCGGCCCGCCACGGCGTGG
>NZ_JBBEOI010000427.1 GCF_037860755.1 Aquipuribacter hungaricus
CGTGCAGCTTGAAGCGGATGACGAGCAGCAGCAGCAGCGCGACCGCGGCGGCGGCGATGAGGACGCCGGCGCCCTGGGCGGGGCCCGTCTCGCCGGGGAGGCGGTCGGCGGTGCTGCGGAGCAGGCCCTTGACCTGGTCCGGGGTGAGGCGGGGCTCGGCCTGCAGGAGCAGGGCGACGGCGCCGGAGACGACCGCGGCCGACTGCGAGGTGCCGGTGCCGCGGAAGAAGCGGCCGCTGCGGTCGCCCGCGACCCGGCCCTCGGGGTGCTCGGTGTCGGCGAGCGAGCCCGGCACGCGGAGGCTGACGACGGACTTGCCGGGCGCGAGCAGGTCGGGGCGGCGGGCGTCGGTGCCGCTGTTGGTCCAGGCGCCGGTGCGCCAGCGGGCCGGGTCGGAGCTGCCGCGGTGGTCGGAGGAGCCGACGGCGATGACGAAGGGGTCGGCGGCGGGCATGGTCAGCGGCACCGGGCCGGCCTCGCCGTCGTTGCCCGCGGCGACGACGACGACGACGCCGGCGTGCCAGGCGCTCTCGACGGCGTGGGCCAGCGGGTCCAGCTGGTACGGCTGCACCGAGGCGGTCCCGTAGGACAGGTTGACGACGCGGATGCCGTGGCGGGCGCGGTTGGCGACGACCCAGTCCAGGGCGGCGACGACCTGCGAGACGTCGACGCCACCGTCGCCGGCGCCGACCTTGACGTCGACCACGCGGGCGCCGGGGGCGATGCCGGCGTGGTTGCGGACGTCGTGCTCCTTGCCGGTGCGCAGGCCGCTGTCTCGCCCGGCGACGATGCCGGCCATGTGCGTGCCGTGGCCCATGCCGTCGGTGCCGCGGGTGCCGGGGGCCTGGGAGTCGAAGGACAGGTCGGGGCCGCGGACCACGGTGCCGGGGACGGTGAGGCCCTCGACGGGGGCGACGCCGGTGTCGATGAGGGCGACGCCGACGCCGACGCCGGTGAGGGTGCGACGGGGGTCGGCGGGGTCGGGAACGGCCCAGACGTCGTCGGCGCCGACCTGCTCGGCCACCGACCACAGGGAGCCGCGGTCCAGGCGGGACAGCCACGAGCCGCCGAGGCTGGCGCGCCGGCCCTCGCCGGTGCTGTCGTCGCCCCAGGCGGCGTCCAGCGGGACCAGCGTGCTGTCGGCGGTGACGTCGAGCACGCCCGGCGCGGCGCGCAGGGCGCCGACGGCACCGGCGGGGACGTCGGCGCGCACGCCGTCCAGGACCGCGAGCTCGGTGCCGACGGTGCCGCCGGCGGCCTCGACCGCGGAGACGACCTGGGCCAGCGCGCCGGGCTCGCCCTCGACGAGGACGGGCACCGTGCGGGCACCTGCCAAGTCGGAGG
>NZ_JBBEOI010000428.1 GCF_037860755.1 Aquipuribacter hungaricus
CCTCGGTCGGCCGCCACCCCCGGCGCACCGCGGCCACCGCGGGCGCGGTCCTCATCGGCGTCACCCTCGCGGTCACCGCCGCCGTCGGCGCAGGGTCGCTGCGCGCGACGACGACGGCCGAGCTCGAGGCCTACACCCCGGTCGACGTCACCGTCACCGCCCCGGACCTGGACGACGACGGGGCCACGGCGCTGGCGGTCGAGGCCGCGGGCGTCGAGGGGGTCGGCGCGAGCACGGCCGCGCAGGCGGGCCCGGTCGTGGTGGCCCGCGTCGAGGCCGGCGGCGGCGAGCCGGAGGTGGCCTCGTACACGCAGGCGCTGGCGGGCGACCTCACCGACGTCCTGCCGGAGGCCGACGTCCCGCCCGACGCGGGCACCGTCGTGCTGTCCGCGGCCGAGGCGGAGCTGCTCCGCGTCGCCACCGGCGACCAGGTGACCGTCGGGCCGGACTCCCCGGAGGCCCTCGGCGCACCCGGCGCCCCAGTACCCGCCGCCCTGGTCGTCGTGGTCGACGCCGACACCCCGGTGGACGTCCAGCTCGCCCCCGCGACGGCCGCCTCGGTCGGCGCGGCCCCCGCGGTGCTCGTCGCCCTGGTCGACGGCCTGGGCCACGAGCAGGTGGAGGCCCGGGTCGACGCGCTCACCGCCGCCGTCCTGTCCGCCGAGCCGGACGCGGTGCTCGACGCCCCGGTCCTCCTGCTCGGATCGGTGCAGCAGACCTTCGACGTCCTGCTGGCGGTGGTGACGGGCATGCTCGGCGTCACCGTCGTCATCGCCCTCGTCGGGGTGTCCAACACCCTGTCGCTGTCGCTGGTGGAGCGTGGGCAGGAGAACGCGCTGCTGCGCGCCCTCGGACTCAGCAGGTCGCGGCTGCGGGCGATGGTCGCCTGGGAGGCCCTGGTCCTGGGCGCCGTCGGCGCGGTGGTCGGGCTCGTGCTCGGGGTGCTGTTCGGGGTGGCCGGGACCTGGTCGCTGCTGGGCGGTCCCTCGGAGGCCGTCGTCGCCGTGCCGTGGGCGTGGCTGGTCGGCCTGGTCGTCGTCGTGGCCGGCGTGGCCGTCGGCGCGTCGCTGCTGCCGGCCCACCGGGCCTCGGCGGCGGCCCCGGCGGGCGCGCTCGGGGCCGCGGGCTGACCATGGGGTCAGTCCGGTGCGGGTGCGTCGGGGCTCAGCGGGCCCGACGCACCCGTACCGGACCCTTGGCCGTGCTGGGGTCGACGACCTGCCCGCCCTGCGTGATCTCCGCCTCGCCGCGTGCGACGAGCCGGCGGGCCGCCATCCGCGCCGGCTCCATGAGCGGGCGCCACGCCGCCTCGTCGGCGCCGCCGAC
>NZ_JBBEOI010000429.1 GCF_037860755.1 Aquipuribacter hungaricus
CCGTCGGCCCGGCCACGGGCAGCTCCGCGGTCGGCCTCACCGGGCGCGGTGCGGCCGGCGTCGGCGCGGCCGGCCCGGCGCCCGAGGTCTCGTGGGTGCCGCGCCCGCTGCGCCGCTGGACCGACGCGCTCGACACCCCCGTGACGTCGTTCGTGCTCGTGTCCAGCGCGACCGGGCTGCTCCTCGTCTTCGGCCTGCTCATGGTGCTCAGCTCCAGCAGCGTGGAGTCCTACGCCACCGCCGGGAACCCCTGGGCCATCGCGGGGCGGCAGATCATGTTCGCCGCGATCGGCCTGCCCCTGCTGCTCGTCGCCGCCCGGCTGCCGGTCCTGTGGTGGAAGCGGCTGGCCTGGCCGGCGCTGTTCGGCGCGCTCTTCCTGCAGTGCCTGGTGTTCGTGCCCGGGCTCGGCTTCGAGGTCAACGGCAACCGGAACTGGATCCGGCTCGCCGGGTTCACCGCCCAGCCCAGCGAGGCGATCAAGCTCGCGCTCGTCGTCTGGGCGGCCGCCGTCCTCGCCCGCAAGCGCGACCTGCTCGGCAGCCTCGCCCACGTCCTCGTGCCGGTGGTCCTGCCCGTGGGCGCGATCGCGCTGGGCCTGGTGCTGGCCGGGCACGACCTCGGCACGGCCCTGGTCATCCTCCTCACCCTCGCCGGGCTGCTGTTCGCGGCGGGCACGCCGCTGCGCTACTTCGTCCTCGGCGGGGGCGTCGCGCTCGCCGGCGTCGCCGCGCTCGTCCTGCAGGAGCAGCACCGCGTCACCCGGATCCAGGCCTGGCTGTCCGGCCAGCAGTGCACCGACATCTACGGCGAGTGCTGGCAGCCGGTCCACGGCATGTGGGCGCTGGCCTCCGGCGGCTGGTGGGGCCTCGGCCTCGGGGCCAGCCGCGAGAAGTGGGCGTGGCTGCCCGAGGCGCACAACGACTTCATCTTCGCCATCGTCGGGGAGGAGCTCGGGCTGCCCGGCACCCTCTCGGTGCTGCTGCTCTTCGTCGCCCTCGCCGTCGGCATGGTCCGCGTCGCCCAGCGCACCGTCGACCCGTTCGTGGCCATCGCGACCACCGGCGTCATGGTCTGGGTGCTCGGCCAGGCGCTCATCAACATCGGCGTCGTCATCGGCGTGCTGCCCGTGGTCGGCGTCCCGCTGCCCCTGGTGTCCAGCGGCGGCTCGTCCCTCGTCGTCACCATGGTCGCCCTCGGCATGGTCATGTCCTTCGCCCGCGCCGAGCCGGGCGCCCGGGAGGCGCTGGGCACCTCGGCGCGCGCCGCCCGGTCCGGGGCCGCGGTCGTCGCCGACGTGCGGCTGCCCCGCGCCCGGGTCTCCCCGG
>NZ_JBBEOI010000430.1 GCF_037860755.1 Aquipuribacter hungaricus
ATCGACTCCTCCTCCACCCGCACACCGAGCAGCTCGCCGACCCGTGCCCGCGCCGCGTCGAGCACCTGCCGGGACCGGTCCGCCGAGGCGTGCAGGCCCCGCTCGTCCGCCCAGCCGTCGGCGAGGCCGGCCTGCCAGGCCTGGCCGGCCGCGGGCAGCGGCGGCGCCACCGACGCGGCGTCCAGCTCGACCCGTCCGGGCTGGCCAGGGCGTGCGCCGACCGTGCTCATGGCGTCACGCTAGACGGGCGAGCCCACCCGGTCCCCGCCCGAGGCCCCGGGGTAGTGTTCGGACAGCACCCAGCTCAGGGCACCCGTGCCCACCTCGACCCCCGGGAAGGCCTCCGTGGAGACAACTCGACCTGCCGCCAGCAGGTTCCGGTACGCCGGGGCCGGCCTCGCCGCGCTCGGCGCGCTCGCGCTCAGCGGCTGCTCGGCCGACCAGCTGGCCCGGGGCTACCTGCCCGCGGAGAGCGTGGGCGCCACCAACATGACGCCGACCATCCAGTCGCTGTGGAACGGGTCGTGGATCGCGGCGCTCGGCGTCGGGGTCCTGGTCTGGGGCCTCACCATCTGGTGCGTCATCGCCTACCGCCGCCGCGCCGGTGACCCCGAGGTCCCGCCGCAGCTGCGCTACCACCTCCCGCTGGAGGTCATGTACACGGCGATCCCGCTGTTCATGGTCGCGGTTCTCTTCTACTACACGGCCACGTCGCAGGCCGCGATCCTCGACCTGGAGCAGGAGCCCGACCACACGGTCGAGGTCGTCGCCAAGCAGTGGTCCTGGGACTTCAACTACGTGGACGAGGACGTCTACGAGACCGGTGTCCAGGCCGCGCTCGACGGCGAGGAGGGCGCGGAGGACCGCGTCCCGACCCTCGTCCTGCCGGTCGACGAGCGCGTGGAGTTCGTGCTCTTCGCCCGCGACGTCAACCACTCGTTCTGGATCCCGGCGTTCCTCTTCAAGATGGACAACATCGCCGGCCGCGAGAACCGCTTCCAGGTCGTGCCCACCAAGGAGGGCACGTTCCAGGGCAAGTGCGCCGAGCTCTGCGGCGAGTACCACTCCGAGATGCTGTTCAACGTCGAGGTCGTCAGCCGCGAGGAGTACGACGACTACATCGCGGGCCTCGAGGAGGCCGGCCAGACCGGCCAGCTCGGCACGGAGCTCAACCGCAGCGGTGTCATCGAGACCGACGAGGGTCGCACGGGCGGCAACATCACCGGCAACGGGAGGAACGAGAACTGATGACGACCGCTGAGGGCTTCGTCACCCGCGGCGTGGACGGGGCCACCGCCGCCCGGTCCACCACGC
>NZ_JBBEOI010000431.1 GCF_037860755.1 Aquipuribacter hungaricus
GGCGCCGCTGACGGCGCCGCTGGCGGTGGTGCTGGCGGTGGTGCTGACGGCGGTGCGCCGGTGGCTGCCGGCAGCGTCCCCGGCGGCCCTGCGGGAGCGACCCCGGCGGTGCGGTCGTGAGCACCGGCGGCGACGTCGAGGACCGGCCCCGAGGGGACGTACGCCCGGGGACGGACGGCGGCACGGGCGCGGCCCGCGGCACGGGGACGGCCGGCGACCACGCGGCCGGGTTCGCCCCCGAGGTCCGGCGGGACCGCGCGGGCGCGGTCGACGACGGGGACGACGAGGGCGCGGTCCCCGCGGCACCGCCGTCCTGGTGGCGGCGCAACCGGGGCCTCGTGGCGGTCGCCGTCCTCGTCGTGCTCGGCGTGGTCCTGGCCGTGCTCACCGCACCCCGCGGGGAGGGCCGTCCCCTGGCCCCCGACAACGCCGCGCCCGAGGGCGCGCGGGCGCTGGCCCAGGTGCTGACCAGGCAGGGCGTCGAGGTCGTGGAGGCCGACCGGCTCGACGACGTCCTGTCGACCGCCTCCGCCGGCACGACGCTGCTCGTGCTGGACGCCGGGGTGCTCCCCCCGGACCGCCTGGCCGACCTCCGCGGGACGGGAGCCGACCTGGTGCTCGTCCAGCCGTCGTTGCCCGTCCTGCAGGTGCTGGCCCCCGAGCTCGCGCTCGGCGGCACGACGCAGACCACGACCACGGCACCCGGCTGCGCCGACGAGGACGCACGGGCGGCCGGCGAGGCCCGGAGCGGCGGGTCGACCTACGTCGCCGGCGACGGCAGCGCCGTCCCCGGCGTGGAGAGCGAGGAGCCGTCGCCGACCGCCGAGGTGCAGGTCTGCTACCCCACCGTGTCCGGTCCCGCGCCCGACGCCGGCTCGTACGCCGTCGTCGTGGACGAGGCGCAGGACCGTCGCGTCACCGTGCACGGCCAGCCGGATGTCCTCACCAACGAGTGGCTCGCCGAGGAGGGCAACGCGGCCCTGGCGGTCCGCAGCCTCGGCCGGACCGACCAGCTCCTCTGGTACCGGGCGGACCCCTTCGACCCGGCCCTGGCCCGCGACGTGGACGACCCGCCGACGGCGGTCGACCTGCTGCCGACCTGGGTCGGCTGGCTGGCCGTCCAGCTGTTCGTTGTGTTCCTCGTGGCCGTGCTCTGGCGCTCGCGCCGGCTCGGCCGCCTGGTCCCCGAGCGGCTGCCCGCCGTGGTGCGCTCGGCCGAGACCACCGAGGGGCGCGCCCGGCTGTACCGCGCGGCCGGGGCCCGGGGCGCCGCCGCGCGCAGCCTGCGCCGGG
>NZ_JBBEOI010000432.1 GCF_037860755.1 Aquipuribacter hungaricus
GGCGGCGGGCCGGCCGGCGACGAGCGCGGCGCCCCCGACGGCGCCCGCACCGGCCGCCGCGGACCGGCCGGCGAGGGCGTCGTCCTCGTCGTCGTCGTCGGGCAGCACGTCGGGCAGCAGCCCGGTCCCCACCCGCTCCGTCGACACCTCGGCCAGCTCCGAGGCCCGCTGCGGCTCGTGCGGGGCGACGGCCGTGGCCAGGCCGTGCGCGCCGGCCGCCCACGCCGCCGGGGCGTCGATCTCGCCGAGCACCTGCAGCAGGTCCCGGCGCATCTCGGCCGCCGACTGCGGCCGGGCCCACGGGTCCTTCTCCAGCGCGCGCACGACGATGTCGTCCAGCGCGGCCTCCAGGCCCGGCCGGCGGGACGAGGGCGCGGGCGGCAGGGTGCGCAGGTGGTGGCGGACCACGTCCTTGGGCGAGCCGCGGAACGGCGGGTAGCCGGTGAGCATGGTCATGAGCAGGCAGCCGACCGAGTACAGGTCGGACCGGGCGTCGACGAACCCGCGGCGGGCCTGCTCGGGGCTCAGGTAGGCGATGGAGCCGAAGCCCGCGCCGGCCTCGGCCAGCTCCTCGGTCCACTCCTCGGCCTCGTCGAGCGCGGCGCCGGGCATGGCCCGGGCGATCCCGAAGTCGGTGACCTTGACCGAGCCGTCGCGCAGCACCATGAGGTTGCCGGGCGTGACGTCGCGGTGGACCAGGCCGCGCTCGTGCGCGTGGGCCAGGGCGCTCGTCACGTCCACGCCGATCTCCAGGGCGCGCTCGACGGTGAGCGGCGTGCCGTCGACGAGCAGGTGCGACAGGGGCTGGCCCTCGACCATCTCCATGACGAGGTAGGGCCGCGGGACGCCGTCGATGACGGCCTCGCCGACGTCGTGGACCTGGACGACCCCGGGGTGGTTGAGCCGCGCCGCGGACATCGCCTCGGCGCGGAACGCCGCCATCGCCTCGGGGTCCATGGCGACCTCGGGGTACAGCAGCTTGACGGCGACCTCGCGGCCCAGGCGCAGGTCGCGGGCCCGGCGCACGACCGCCATGCCGCCCCTGCCGAGGGTCTCGCCGAGCTCGTAGCGCTCGTCGAGGACGGGGCGGGGGCCCATCACGGCCGCCACCGCCCGGGTCGCGGCCCGCCCGCGCCGGTGCGCGTCACGTGCCAGGCGTCCATCGGACGACCGTACTCACCGGGAGGGGCCGGCGCCGCCCGCGACCCCGGACTCCACCGACCGGACCCGCGCCCGCAGGGCCGCCTCGGGGTCGACGCCCGCCGCGCGGGCCCGGACCACGGCGGCG
>NZ_JBBEOI010000433.1 GCF_037860755.1 Aquipuribacter hungaricus
GCCGCGCGTCGGGCGGTGCGGGCCTGGACGAGCAGGGTGCCGTCGGTGGCCTCGGCAGCCGGGGCCAGCCCGACCCGGCGCAGCGCGTCGAGGACGACGGGTCCGTCGGCCTGGGCGGCGAGGACGGTCGGTGCGAGCCGGCGCAGCCCGAGGGTGGCCAGGCGGCGGTCGACGAGCAGCTCGGCCAGGGCGGCCGGGTCCTCCGAGCGCAGGAACGACGAGGCGGCCCCCACCCGGACCATGCCGTGGCGGCGGGCGACGTCGCGGACGAGGTAGGCCAGCGGCTGCGGCACCCCGTTCGGGCTGGCCTCCTCCAGGACCGCGAGCAGCTCGTCGGCGGTGCGGCCCGCGTCCAGCGCCCGGCGGACCGACTCCGGCGTGAACCGGTACACGGTGGCCGCGCCGCGGGACTCCACCTCGGCGGCCAGGTCGACCTCGGCGGCCAGCGACGGGACCAGCGGCCCGGGGGCCACGGCCGTGAGGTCGGCCTGCAGCAGCAGGTGGTCGACGGGCTCGGGCAGCAGGGCGCCGAGCAGCCGGGCGGCCCCGGGGGCGTCCCCGTCGAGCAGGGCGCGGGCGGGCCCGGCGAGCACGCCCTGACCGGTGAGCCCGACCCAGGCGGCCTCGTCGAGCAGCCGGGCCACGAGGTCGTCGCGGCCGGGGGAGGCGCGGCGGGGGGAGCGGTGGTCCAGCCGGGCGAGGACCTCCTCCAGGCGGGGGGCGCGGTCCTCGGGCGCCTGCGCCAGCTCGGTGAGCACGTCCCGGCGCAGCGCCGCGGAGCTCGGCCGGCGGACCTCGTCGGACAGCGCGCCGCGCACCGTGCCGCCACGGTCCCGGGTCCCCACGAGCGAGGCCACGGTGTCGCCCTCGAGCCACGCCAGCGCCAGCCCGGCCCAGCGGACCTCGACCGGCTCCTCCGCCCAGGTGTCGGCGGCGAGGGTGGGCACCCAGGACGGGGACTCCTCCGCGTCGGTGTCGAGCAGGCCCGCGGCGTGGGCGGTCTGCAGCACGAGCGCGCCGACGCCGTCGTCCACGCCGAGCGCGACGGCGACCCGGTGCAGCTCGCGCACGCCCAGCCCGCCGGTGCGGCGCGCGGTGAGGGTGGTGCGCCCGGCGACGCCCAGCATCTCCCCGACCAGGCGGACGGCCTCGGTCGCGGACCCGGCGGCGGAGTGGTCGGCGGTGCCCGGGCGGACGGGCAGGCCCCCGACCTCGGGCTCGCGGGTGGCGGGGACGGCGTGGGTGCGCCCGCCGCGCAGGGCCAGGCC
>NZ_JBBEOI010000434.1 GCF_037860755.1 Aquipuribacter hungaricus
GAGGGCGAGGGCGTGCCGCTGGGCGGGATCGCGCCCGGCCCGGCCCCGGTGCTCGTGGTCGGCGAGCGCGCCGGCCTGCGGGACGGCGCCCTGGTCCGGCTCGCCTCGCCCACCGGCGACGTCCCGCTGCGCGTGGTGGGGTCCGTCGAGGCGTTCCCCGGCGTCGACCCGGACCTGCGCACCGGCATCGTCGCCGCGACCGGGTCGTACCTGCCCCGCCTGCCCAACGGCGACCCCCGCCTGACCACCCTCACCGACGGCCGCGGCGAGGTGTCGAAGGACCTCGACGGCGTCGAGCTGTGGTCGGTGCGCCCGCTCGCGGCGGTCGCCGCCGACCTGCCCGCCGTGGAGTCGACCGCGGCGGCGCTGTCGGACGAGCGGCGGACCCGCACCGCCGGGGAGTCCCTGGGCCGGCCGGCGTTCGTGGCCGTCGCCCTCGTCGAGCCCTACCTGCGCGTGCTCGCCGGCCTCGTCCTCCTCGTCGCGCTGCTCGCGCTGTGCCTGTCGGTGGACCGGGCCACGGCACGGGCCCGGGCCGGCGACCTCGTGCTGGCGCGGGTCGGCCTCGGCCGCGGCGGCACCCGGCGCCTGCTCGTCGTGGAGTCCGTCGTCCTCGTCGTCGCCGGGCTCGCGCTGGGCGCGCTGGGCTGGCTGCTCACCGTGCCGCTCCTGCCGCGCCTGCTCGAGCCCGAGCCGTCGGTCCGCCCCCTGCTCGACCCGGTGGCCGTCCCGCAGGCGGGCGCGGTGCTCGTGGCGGCCGCGATGCTGGCCCTGCTCGCGGCGGTGCTCGTCGTCCGCGCCGGCACCCGCAGCACGTCGGAGGAAGAGGTGCTCCGTGGCCAGGACTAGGGCGGGGGCCACCACGGCCGGCTCGACGACGGCCGCGACGGCCGCGACGGCCGCGACGGCCGCGGCGGCTGCGGCGGCGACGGCGACGGTCTCGGGCCCGACGGCGGGACCGGCCGGGTCCCCGCGTCCCGTCGACGCGGTGCGGTGCGAGGCGGTCACCCGGTTCTACCGCTCGGCCGCTGGCGAGACGCACGCGCTGCGGGGTGTGGACGCGCGGTTCGCGCCCGGGTCGGTGAGCTGCGTCGTGGGCCCGTCGGGCAGCGGCAAGTCCAGCCTGCTCGCGGTGCTGGCCCTGCGCGAGGTGCCCGACGGCGGCCAGGTGTGGCTCGACGGGCGCGCCACCGTGCCGGGCACCGGCGCCGACCGCAGGCGCTGGCGGCGGCGGACGGTGGCGTGGGTGCCGCAGCG
>NZ_JBBEOI010000435.1 GCF_037860755.1 Aquipuribacter hungaricus
GCCACCGCGCCTCGGGCCGGCGGCGCAGCGCCCCCAGCCCGGTGCACGGCGCGTCGACGAGGGCCCGGTCGTAGCCGCCCGGCTCGTCCTCCCCCACCGTGCGGCCGTCGCCGGTGCGGACCTGCCAGACGTCCTCCGCACCACGGACGGCCTGCTCGACCAGCCGGGCGCGGTGCGGGGCCAGCTCGACGGCCACGCCGCTCGCGCCGTCGCGGCGGGCAAGGGCGGACAGCAGCGAGGACTTGCCGCCCGGGCCGGCGCACAGGTCGAGCCAGCGTTCGCCGCGGTGGTCCGCCGCGCCGTCGAGCACCGACGACGCGGCGGCGCCGTCGAGCCCGGCGCCGACCAGGGCGGCGGCGACGAGCTGGCTGCCCTCGTCCTGCACCCGGGCGCGGGACTCGCGGACGGCGCGCAGGCCGCCCGGGGAGCCGGAGTCCATGGTCACCGCGAACGGGGACCAGGTGCCGGCCCGGCCGCCGTCGGCGAGCAGGTCGGCCACGTCGAGCAGGCCGGGACGGGCGAGCAGGCTCACATCGGCGGGCGCGTTGTCGGCCGCCAGCAGCGCCTCCAGCTCCGCAGGGGACCGGCCGTGCCCGACGAGCGCCTGCCGCAGGGCGCGCACGACCCACTCCGGGTGGGAGTGCCGGACGGCGAGCGCGGCGTCGCCCTCGACGCCCGGCGTGCCGTCGGGAGCCGCGGGCGCGTGCGGGGCGAGGAGCTCCTGCCAGCCGGCGAGGTCGCGCTCGGGGACCTTGCGCAGGACGGCGTTGACCAGGCCGGAGGCGCCGGTGCCGACCTCCTGTCGCGCCAGGCCCACGGTCGAGGCCACCGCGGCGTGGTCGGGGACGCGCATCGCGAGCAGCTGGTGGGTGCCCAGGCGCAGCACGTCGAGGGTGGCGGCGTCGAGCATGGCCAGCGGCCGGTCGACGAGCGTGGCGAGCACGGCGTCGTACAGCCCGCGCATCCGCAGCGTGCCGTAGGTGAGCTCGGTGGCGAACCCGGCGTCGCGCCCGGCCAGGCGGTGGCGGGCGAGGACGCCGGGCAGCACGAGGTTGGCGTAGGCGTCGTTCCCGTCGACCTCGCGCAGCACCTGGTAGGCCGCGGTGCGGGGCGCGTCGGCCTGCCGCAGCCGCTCCCGGGCCGGCGCACGGGTGCCGTCGGGGCCCCCGGGGCGACCGCCGGTGCTGCCCCGGTCCGGGCGCTGCCCGCGCGGTCCGGACCGGTCGGGCCGCTGCCC
>NZ_JBBEOI010000436.1 GCF_037860755.1 Aquipuribacter hungaricus
CGGGTCGTCGCCGGCGGCTCCCCGGCCGCCGCGTCCTCGCCCGCTCCCGCTGCCCCCGCCCCGGCGACGGCCGCCGCCGTGGTCGCCGACCCGGAGCGCTCGGTGCTCACCCCCGTCGGTCGCGAGCTGCGCGTGCTCGACCGGCCCGGCGGGTCCGAGACGCACCGGCTCGCCGCGGTGCGGGACACCGGGGCCCCGCTGACGCTGCTGGTCGCGGAGGAGGCGCCGGACGGCTGGTACCGCGTGCTGCTGCCGGTGCGCCCCAACGGCAGCACCGGCTGGGTCGCCGCCGACGACGTCGCCGTCGCCACGGTCCACCACCGGCTGGAGATGTCGGTCGCCGCCAACGAGCTGCGGCTGTACGAGCGCGGGCGCCTGGTCCGCACCATGCCTGCGGCCAGCGGCACGGGCGACACCCCCACCCCGCTCGGCTCGTTCTTCCTCACCGAGCTGCTCGAGCCCACGAACGACGGCTACGGCCCGTACGCCTACGGCCTGTCCGGCTTCTCCGAGGTCCTCACGAGCTTCGGCGGCGGCCCGGGCCAGATCGGCCTGCACGGCACCGACGACCCGGGCAGCGTCGGCACGGCCTCGAGCCACGGCTGCATCCGGCTGTCCGACGAGGACATCACCTACCTCGCGCGGACCCTGCCCCTGGGCACCCCGGTCGACGTGGTCTGACCGGGCGCGGCCCGTCGCCCCTCAGTGCACGAGGCGGTACAGCGCCACCGTGGCCGGCACCCGGTAGAGCCGGGCGACCGGGAACGGGGCGTGGATGACGACCTCGGCGCGGGTCCCGCCGCCGGGGCGGGCGTGCAGCAGGTGGTCCAGCACCATGACCAGAGGGCCCACCCGGACGCGCCAGGACCAGGAGCGGGCGGCGGCGTCCACGTCGAGGACGACGAAGCGGACGTGCACCCCGCCGACGGTGCGGACCGTGCCGGCCGAGCCGGCGGCGATGACGTCGGAGTCGCTGTCGACGTGGCGCACCTGCGGCGACCACTCCGCCCACCGCTCCGGGCGCAGGTAGCGCTGCCACGCCTCGTCGACCGTGACGGGCCCCTGCGCCCGCGCCACGGCCGGCCTCACGCGCGGCCCACCGGTGCGGGCGCGGCCGGGCCCACGGGGCTGACGGGGCTGACGGCGACGGCGGGCGGGCGGCGGGGCCCGGGCGCCCGGGTGCAGACCACGACGTCGGCCAGGTAGCCGCGGCCGGTGCGGGCGTGGT
>NZ_JBBEOI010000437.1 GCF_037860755.1 Aquipuribacter hungaricus
CGGGCGGCGGTGTCGCCGGGCGGGCACGGACGGCCAGCACCAGGGTGCGGGTGGCCCAGCCGACGACCGCGCGCAGCACCGCCTCGCCCCGCCGGAGCAGGACGACCGCCACGGCCGTGGCCACGACGTGGGCGACGACCATCCAGGGGTCCCAGCCCATGGCGTGGGCCAAGGAGCCGGACCCGCAGGGCACGGGCACCGCCGTCGGGCCGAACACGGCGGCGACGGCGTCCGGCCGGTGCGCGGCGCAGTGCCCGGCGGTCTCGACCCGGTCCAAGCCGTGGTGCAGCACCACCTGACCGGCGCCGACGCTGAGCGCGAGCCGCCGCCCGGAGACGGTCCGGCCGCCGGCGAGCGCGGCGAGCAGGGCCACGAGCAGCACGGCGAGCCCGAGCCGGGGGCCGGACGGGACGTCGCCGCCGGCGAGCAGGTGGCTCGTGGTCGAGACCCCGACGACGACCGCGACCACCAGCGCCGCGCGCAGAGGCCCCGGTCCGGTCACCGTCCGACGGTAACCGACGGGCCTCCGGGACCCGCGGGACGCAGCCGCGGCGTCAGACCGCGAGGCATCACGGGCTCGGCCGTAGGGCCTCAGGCGAGCATGGCCGCCCACTGCTCGGCGAAGACGACCCCGAGCAGGGCCACGAGCCCCGCCACCCACACCACGGCCGGTGCCGCGTGCAGGGTGGCGAGCGTGCGGACCAGCTCGCTGTCCGCGACGCGTCGCCCCAGCAGCCCGTCGACGGCGTTGGTGAGGGTGACGTAGACGGCGAGCACGACGACCACCACCCACACGACCATGCAGTAGGGGCACAGCACGCCCAGCACGAAGACGCTCACGCCCACCAGCCAGTGTACGAACGCCAGCCCTGCCAGGACCCCGGCCTGCAACCCCCACCGGACCGGCCGCGGCAGGGCGACCCCGCACAGCGCGAGCACGCCGAGCGTGAGCACGACCGAGAACCCGACGACCCCGAGCAGGGTGTTGGGGAACCCGCCGCCGAGCACGCTGGCCTGCGGGCTCGAGGCGACCGTCCCGCAGTCGATGAGCGGGTTGACCGAGCAGGTCGGCACGTACGTCGGGTCGAGGGCGAGGCGCAGCCGCTCGTAGGTGAGGTCGACCGCAGCGAGCAGGCCGGCCGCCCCGCCGACCGTCAGCACCCAAGGCAGCGCCCGCGCCGGCCCGGCGGGGGGCGCCGCCGCGGCACCGGCGGTCCGGTC
>NZ_JBBEOI010000438.1 GCF_037860755.1 Aquipuribacter hungaricus
GTGCCCGCGTGAGCGCCGCCGAGGTGCCGGACGCCCGGGGCGCCGTGCCGGACGCGGTGCCCGACGCGGTGCCCGACGCGGTGACCGGGACCCCGCCGGCGGCCCCGCTCCCGACGGTCACCGCCGTGGTGCCGACGTACAAGAGGCGCGACGGGCTCGAGGCCGCGGTGCGGGCGCTGCTCGGCGACCCCGGCACGACCGAGCTCGTCGTGGTCGTCGACGGCTCGCCCGACGGCTCGCTGGAGCTGCTGCAGGGCATCGCCGCCGAGGACCCCCGGCTGCGGCCGGTCTGGCAGGAGAACGCCGGCGGCGCCGCCGCCCGCCAGGCGGGCATCGACCTGGCCACGGGCGACGTCGTGCTGCTCGTCGACGACGACGTGGTCGCCGCACCTGGCCTGTCCAGCGGGCACGCCCGCCACCACGCGCTGGCGGACGACCTCGTCGTGCTCGGCTACATGCCGACCCGGGTCCCCGTCGACCTGGTCCGGGGCGGCTTCGCCACCCGGGTCTACGCCGAGGAGTACGAGGGCACCTGCCGGGCGTACGAGCGCGACCCCGACCAGGTCCTGCTGCGGCTGTGGGGCGGCAACGTGTCCGTGCGCCGGGACCGCCTCGCCGGGGTCCCCTACGACTCCGGCCCGTTCTCCCGCACCAACCACTCCGACCGCGACTGGGGGATCCGGCTGCGCAAGGCCGGCCTGCGCGGGGTGTTCGACCGCTCGCTGCTCGCCAGCCACGAGCACTCCCGCCCGCTGCCCGCGTTCCTGCGCGACGCCCGGGCACAGGGCGCGGGCCGCTACGGCGTGCACGTCCTGCACGCGGACGTCCTGCCGCCGTTCGGCCTGGACGACACCGTGGCCGACCTGCCCGCCCCGCTGCGCGGCGTGCTCGGCCTGGACCGCTACCGGGTGGCCCGCGCCGGCCTGGTGGGCGGGCTCCAGGCCGTGACCCGCACGGCCTCCCGGGCGGGCGTGTCCCGGGTCGAGGTGCCGGCAGCCAAGCTGCTGCGCCGCCTGGCGATGCGCGACGGCGTCCGGCAGGCGATGGCGGCCCCGCCGCCCGGGTCGGCCGGCAGCGCCTAGGTCACGGGCGCAGTCAGACCCCGGCCCTCGCCTCAGACGGTGGCGCCGGCCGGCTGGTCGGCGAGCACGGCGGAGTCCGTGGCGATGGCGGCCCGACGGCGTGCCCGCTCCGCCGCGGCAGCCGCGACCGAGC
>NZ_JBBEOI010000439.1 GCF_037860755.1 Aquipuribacter hungaricus
GTCCAGCGCCCCGTCGGCGTCGTCGGCCGCGCCCACCGCAGGGTCCGGCGACGGTGCCGGTTCCCCCGACGGCGGGCCGACCGCCGCCCGCGCGGCCGGTCCCTGGGCGGCCGGCGCGACCGGGGGCCCGGTAGGACCGATGCTGACGACGAACGAGCCGGGGCGCACCAGCAGGGCGAGCAGGAGCAGCACGAGGACCACGGCCGCGGCCGGCCAGAGCACCTGGGCGGGCGTGGGGGCTGCGTGCCGGGGCCTGGCCCGGTACTGCTGCTCTCCCACCCGGCCACGGTAGCCGCCGGGGTCCCGCGAACCGGGGGGATCGGCCGACGACCGCACGGCTGGTCGCACCGTCGCGCGAGGACCGCCCGGCGACCGCGGACAGGGCGGGAGGCCAGCCCGACGGGGGGACGTCACCGGGCGCCGGGACGTCAGCGTGCGGCGGGACCGCGGCCGGGCAGTCGGACGTCAGCCACGCGGTCACACCCGACCGGGCGCCGGGACCTGAGCCGGGCGGTGGGACCTCAGCGGGACGGGGCCGCCCGGCCGCGGGCCGGTCGTGCGCGGACGTGCGCCCGCTCCCCCTGCGGGCCGAAGAGGACGAGGAGCTCGACCGCCTCGCCGTCGGCCGTGAGGAAGGCGTGCGGGACGTGCGTGTCGAACTCGGCCACCTCGCCGGGGGCGAGCACGACGTCGTGCTCCCCGAGCAGCAGCCGCAGCCTGCCGGCCAGGACGTACATCCACTCGAAGCCCTCGTGCGTCTGCAGCTCCGGGTCGCGGCTGGGCAGGCCCGGGGGCAGCACCATCTTGAACGCCTGCAGGCCACCGGGGCGCCGGGTCAGGGGCACGAGCGTCATCCCGTTGCGCCGGACCGGGCGGAAGACGGTGCGGGGGTCGCCGGTGGGCGGTGCCTCGACGAGCTCGTCGAGGGAGACCTGGTGCGCCCTGGCCAGGAGCAGCAGAAGCTCCAGCGTCGGCTTCCGCAGACCGGACTCCAGGCGGGACAGCGTGCTCACCGACACCCCCGTGGCGGCGGACAGCTGGGTGAGGGTCACGCCCCGCCGCACCCGCAGCGCGCGCAGCCTGGGCCCGACGGCGGCCACCACGGCGCCGACCTCGGCATCGTCCGTCCCGTCCTCGGCCGGGCGGGGCGGCCCCGGGACCCGGCCACCGGTCCCCTGCACGGGGCCAGCCTGCCTCACCCGGTGCGGCGGCGGG
>NZ_JBBEOI010000440.1 GCF_037860755.1 Aquipuribacter hungaricus
GCGAGCGCGGCGACGACGAGGACGCCGGCGAGGACGGCCGCGACGGCCAGCAGCAGCAGGGCGACGGCGGCCAGGACGGAGGCGGGGTCGTCGAGCAGGCCGGCGCGGCCGGCGAGCAGGTCGCGGCTGCGCAGGGCCACGTCGGTCAGGCCGGCGGCGGTGGGCAGCCCGACGAGCGTGGGGTCGGTCGAGGACGGGTCGAGCAGGAGGGCGCGGGGGTCGCGCCGCAGCGGGGACACCCAGCCCGCCCACAGCAGGGCCGGGGCGGCCACGGCGACCAGCGGCAGGCATGCGCGCCAGCTGGCCAGGACGCGGGAACCGCCCACGACCCCGACGAGCACGGCGACGAGCACGAGGACGGGCCAGGTGCCGGGCGACAGCGCCACCACGAGCCCGGCGAGCAGCCCGGCGGCGGCCGTGCTGTTGACCGGCCGGGGCCCGAGGCAGCCCAGCAGCGCCGCCAGGAGCACCGGCAGCAGGGCGTGGACGAGCAGGTCGCCGGCGTGCACCGCGCCCAGCAGGCCGGTGGCCGGCAGCAGGGCCCAGACGGTGGCGGCGCCGGCGGCGGTGCTGCGGCGTCGCAGCAGGCCGCGGGCGACCGGGTAGGCCAGGACGAGGGCGAGCGCCGGGCCGAGCAGCACGACGGCCTGCCGCGCGTCGCCCAGGACGGCGGCGTCCAGGCTGCCGCGGGTGAGCAGGGAGACCACGGCGGTGAGACCGGCCCAGACGGTGGTGGCCGGGTCGGCGGCGCCGAGCACCCCGGTGCCGACGTCTCGCCAGCCGGTGGCCGCGCGCGACCACAGCTCCAGGGCGTCCAGCCCGGCGGTCGGGTCCTCGACGGCGACCGCGAGGCCGTCGGCGTCGACGGGCCCGGGGCGGGTGACGGACCGGAGCAGGGGCAGCGCGCCGAGCAGCAGGGTGAGCGGCAGCAGGTAGGTGAGCGGGTGGCCGAAGAAGCGGCGGGCGGGGCCGCTCGCACCCAGGTCGAGGTCGATGGTCTCGTCGTCGACCGGGCCGGACTCCAGCGCCTCCAGGGGGACGTCGTCGTCGTCGACGTCCTGCTGGCGGCGCAGCGAGCGGCGGGCGCGCCAGGCGTCCAGGTCCTCGCGCATGACCTGCGAGCGGGAGCGCTGCAGGGTGCGCAGCGCCCCGGACGGGACCGCGCGGGCGCGGCGCGAGCGCCAGCGGGACCCGGCCACGCGCCA
>NZ_JBBEOI010000441.1 GCF_037860755.1 Aquipuribacter hungaricus
GCTGCTCGTCGGGGCCATGCCGGGCACGGTCCCCGTGGCGGTCGCCCCGGCCCACGCCGGCCGCGACGACGTGGACGCGGCCCTGGTCCACGACGCCGACGGCGGGATCTGGGTCGTCACGGCACCGCGCACCGCGGAGGCCGGCGTCCGCGTGGACGCCGAGACCGAGGCCGTCCGGCTGCTCGCCGGCGTGCTGCCGTTCGACGTGCCGCGCCCCCGCGCCGACGTCGCGCTGCCCGAGGGCGGCCGGGCCATCGTGTTCCCCGCGCCCCGCGGCCGCCCGGTCGACCTGCTGCGCCTGGCGGCGTCGCCCGGGGTGTGCCGGTCGGTCGGCCGGAGCCTGGCCGCCCTGCACGACGTGACCACGGCGGTCGTCGAGCGCGCCGGTGTCCCGGTCCGCGACGCCGGCGAGGTGCGCCGGCGCCGCCTCGACGAGCTGGACCGCGGCGCGACCACCTCGCAGGTCCCGCCGGTGCTGCTCGAGCGCTGGGAGGCCGTGCTCGACGACACCTCGCTGTGGGACTTCTCGCCGACCGTGGTGCACGGGGACCTCGTCGCGGAGCGCCTCGTCGTCACCGGCGAGGAGGTGACGGCGGTCCTCGACTGGACCGACCTGCACGTCGGCGACCCCGCCGAGGACCTCGCCTGGCTGGCGGTGGGCGCCGAGCCCGAGACCGTCGCGGAGGTGCTGCAGGCCTACCGCTCGTCGCGCCACGGCTCCGTCGACGAGGACCTGCTGCGGCGGGCCGTGCTGCACGGGGAGATGGCGCTGGTCCGCTGGCTGCTGCACGGGGTGGCCACCGACGACGCCGAGGTCCGTGAGGACGCCACCGGCATGCTCGAGCAGCTCGCGGGCTGGGTCGAGGCCGAGAACCTCGCGCGGCACCACGACGAGGAGTCCGCCCGGCTGGCCGAGGAGCGCGCCCGCCAGGCCGAGGAGGACGCCCGCCTCGCCGAGGAGCACGCGCGGCAGGCCGAGGAGGAGGCCCGGCTCGCCGAGGAGGACGAGCTGCGGGCCGAGGACGAGGCGCGCCTGACCGAGGACGACGCGCTGCAGGCCGAGGACGAGGCGCGCCTCGCCGGGGAGCGCGCGCTCGAGGCCGAGGACGACGCCCGTGCCGCCGGAGCGCACGGGCCGCAGGCCGAGGACGACGACCGCCCGGACGCCCACGGCGGCTCCCCCTCCGCCGA
>NZ_JBBEOI010000442.1 GCF_037860755.1 Aquipuribacter hungaricus
GTGGGCGCGGACCAGGTCGGCGGCGGGCGCCGAGGCCGGGACGTGGCGCGGGGGCGGCGGGACGTCGGAGGGGGCGGTGGCCCGGGACCGGAGCGCCTGCACGAGCTTGGGCACGAGCCCGCCGGGCTCCGCGCCGGCGGCGACCAGTCGTTCGACGACCTCGGCGAGCGCCGCCCCGTCGGTGCCGGGGCGCTGCTCGAGCTCCAGCTCGGCGAACCGCGCCGCCCCGTCGGCCGTGCTGCCGGCCGTGCTGCCGGTCGCCACGTCGGTCGTCGCCACGTCGGTCGTCACCACGTCGAGCGCCACCTCGGCGAGCACGTCCTCGCCGGACAGCAGCAGCGTGACGCTGCGCGTGGTCCTGAGCGTGGCGACCGGTGCCAGGGGCAGGCCGCGCGCCACGGCGGTGACGAGCCCGGCGAGCTCTCCGGGCACCCCGCCGTCGGGCACGGCGTCCAGCGGGAGCCGCACCTCGTCGCGCGAGGAGCCCCCGACCGGGAGCTTGAGGTGCCAGCCGGCGTCGTCGCCGCCCTCGCGCCGGCGCAGCGTGATGCCCTCGCGGGCCAGGCGCAGGTCGTCGGTGTCGAGGTAGACGGCGACCAGGTCGTGGGTCTGCGGCCCGGAGACTCCGGTCACCGGTCCCGCGCCGACGAGGTCCGGCACCTGGAACCCCTCCGGGACGGCGAACTTCTGCTCGGTCTCGCGCACCACCTCAGCCACGCGTTCACCGTGCCCCGCCGCCGGGGGCGCCACACGTCACGACCGACGTCGCCGCCAGCACACGTCGCGCCCGCACGTCGCGACGCGCGTCGAGGGGACAGGTCACGACGGGCGTCCGGACCAGGGAGGCTGGCGGTCCGGCGGGCCGGGGCGCAGGCTCTGCCCGTGAGCCTGCCGACCGGTCCCGTCGCGCTGCCGGACGCCGTCGCCGGGCTGGTGCGGGGGGCCGACGTCACCCCGGTCTGGCAGAACCTCCTGGGCGGGGTCACGGTCCGGCTGCGGGGCGGGCCGGACGACGTCGACCGGTTCCTGCGCTGGTCGCCGACCGGGTCCGCGCCGGACGTCGACGGCGAGGTGGCCCGGCTGCGCTGGGCGGCGGCGTGGCTGCCCGTGCCGCGGGTGGTCGACGCCGGCCGCACGCCGGAGGGGACCTGGCTGCTCACGGAGGCGCTGCCGGGGCGCTCCG
>NZ_JBBEOI010000443.1 GCF_037860755.1 Aquipuribacter hungaricus
GCGCCGCGACGACTCCTTCACGCGCACCACCCCGCCCCCGGTCGCCCCCCGCCGCCCGGCGGGCCGGCCCCCGCGTCGGCGCCGCGGCCGGGGCCGTGCGATCGTCCTGCTGCTCGTGGCCCTGCTCGTGGCGTACCCGCTCTCGCTGGGCTGGGTGGCGTGGTCGAGCATCGAGCAGACCGGCAGCATCGAGTCCTCCACCTCGACCCCCGGCACGACGTTCCTGCTCGTGGGCAGCGACTCCCGCGCCGGGCTGACGGACGCCCAGGTCCAGGAGCTCGCGACCGGCACCGAGGCCGACGCCGGCGGCCAGCGCACCGACACCATCCTGCTGCTCCACGTGCCCACGGGGACCGGGCCGTCGGTGCTGCTCAGCCTGCCGCGTGACTCCTTCGTCGAGATCCCCGGCGAGGGCGAGAACAAGCTCAACGCCGCCTTCGCGCTGGGCGGCCCCCAGCTGCTGGCCGCCACCGTCGAGGCCGAGACCGGCATCGGCGTCGACTCCTACGTGGAGACCGGGTTCGCCGGGTTCGCCTCGGTCGTCGAGGCCCTCGGCGGCATCGAGGTCTGCCCTCCCGCCCCGCTGCAGGACCCGGCCGCGAACATCGACCTGCCCGCCGGCTGCCAGGAGGTGCAGGGCCCGCAGGCCCTCGGCTACGTCCGCAGCCGCAAGACCGACGCGACCGGCGACCTGGCCCGGGTGCAGCGCCAGCGCGAGGTGCTCGGCGGGATCATGGAACGCACGCTGGACCCGGTGCTGCTGCTCGACCCGCCGAAGGCCTACCGCACCGCGGCGGCCGGCGGCTCCGGGCTGCGCGTGGACGACGGCACCGGCCCGGTCGACCTGGGCCGGTTCCTGCTCGGGATGCGCTCGGTGTCCGGCGAGGGCGGCGTGCAGCTCACCGTCCCCGTCTCCGACCCCGACCTGTCCACGTCGGCGGGCTCGGCGGTCGAGTGGGACGAGGAGCGCTCCGAGGACCTGTTCGCGGCCCTGCGCGACGACGACACCCGCCGCGTCCAGGAGCTCCTGGCCGGGTGGACGGCCGAGGCCCAGCCCTAGGCCCCGCGCCCCCGCGCCGGGCGCCCGAGCGGGGCGCCCGGGGCTAGGGCCGACCCAGCCTCTCGCGCAGCGCGCGGCCCTTGGCGGTGGCGGTCTGCCGCAGGCCCTCGGCGTGCTCGAC
>NZ_JBBEOI010000444.1 GCF_037860755.1 Aquipuribacter hungaricus
CACGGGTGTCGGCTGCGCCGGGCGGGCACGGCCGCGCTGCTGCCACGCGAGGAGGCCGAGCAGCAGGCCGCTGACCAGGCCGGCCACGACGACCAGCGCCCCGCCGAGCAGGCCCGGCGCCGAGGACGGGCCCACGAGCAGGGCGAGCGCCAGCCCGGCCAGCAGGACGAGGACGAGCACGGCCGCGGCGGGGACCCTGCCCACCGCCCCGCCGTAGGCCAGCGGGACCGCCCACCAGCGCCGACGCATGACGGCGACCACGACGTCGAACACTCCCTGCTGCGCCCGCACCGGCCGGAAGAGCTGCGCGAGCCGGAACTCCTCGCGGGCGCCGCGCCCGGGGGCCGGGCCGTCGAGCTGGAGCAGCCAGGTGAGGACGTCGGCGAGGCCCGTGAACCCGGCGCGCAGGTGCCCCGCACCGGGAGGGTCCCCGGCGACGCTCCCGGCAGCGGTCCCGGCAGCGGTCCCGGCAGCGGTCCCGGGGGACGTCCCCTCGCGGCCGCTGCTGCGCCCGAGCTCGGCGGCGGCCGTGAAGGCTGCGGCGATCGCGCCCGCGGAGGCGCCGCCCACGTTGCGCACCCGCATGCTGCGGGCGATCTCGCAGACCGCGGCCGGGTACACCACGCCCGAGGTGGCACCGCCCCGCATCGCGAGGTCGACGCTGTGGCGGACGTAGGCGTGCCGGTCCGCGGGCGCCAGGGTCGCCAGGTCCGCGGGGACGGTACCGGTGAGCACGGCCCGCAGCCGGGCGTCGGGCACCAGGTCGTACGACGCCGGCACACCCCAGCCCCCCACCGTGGCCGGGTCACCGGTACCGGCGTGCAGCCACCGGTCCGGGTCACCGCCCGGTGCGGGCGGGAGCGCCTCGACCCCGTCCGGGAGCCGGTCGTCCAGCAGCCCGTCGATCCCCGTCGACGTCGCCCCGACCAGCCGCCCGAGCGCCCGCACCGCGTCGTCCCCCGACCGCACCGCCATGTCCTCGACCTCCTCCGGGGTCCGCGCCGACCCCACCGTCCCGAGGAGCACCGTGGCACCCGCCCCGTACACAACGAGGGACCCCACGACCCCGGCCGTCCCGCGCCCGCGCAGGGGGCGCCGCCGGGTGCCTCCCCCGGCGCCCGGCCGGGCCGCCGACGGCCGTGGGCCGGGGCATAGTCTCCGCC
>NZ_JBBEOI010000445.1 GCF_037860755.1 Aquipuribacter hungaricus
CCGCGGTGGACGGCCGTGGTGACCGGGTCGTCCTCGCCGACCGGCATCGGGCTGGCCTGCGCGCGGGCGCTGGTCGCCGACGGCCACGCGGTCGTGGTCACCGGGACGACGGACCGGGCCCTGGAGCGCGCCGAGGCCCTGCGTGCCGGGGGCGCCCGCGCGACCGGCGTCGTGGCCGACCTGACGACGGCCGAGGGGGTCGCGCGCCTGGTCGACGCCGCCGCCGCGGTCGGGCTGCCGGTCCGGGTGCTCGTCAACGGCGCCGGCATGACGTCGGTGGCCGACCCAGGGACGTCCGGCACCCTGGCCGGCACGTCGCCCGAGGAGTGGCAGCACGAGCTCGACCGGTCCCTGACCAGCGCCTACCGGGTGACCCGCGCCCTGCTGCCGCACCTGCTGGCCGCCGGGGACGGCCGGGTCGTGTCGGTCTCCAGCGTGAGCGGCCCGGTCGTGGCCTACCCGGGCGACGTCGCCTACCACGCGGCCAAGGCGGGCCTGGTGGGCCTGACCCGCGCCCTGGCGCTGGAGGTCGCCGCGTCGGGCACCACGGTCAACGCCGTCGCGCCCGGCTGGGTCGCCACCGGGTCGTCGGAGGAGGACGAGCTCCGCCAGGGCGCGGCGAGCCCGGTCGGCCGTCCCGGCACCCCGGACGAGGTCGCCGCGGCGGTGGCGTTCCTGGCCTCCCCGGGGGCCTCGTACGTCACGGGCCAGGTGCTCGTCGTCGACGGGGGGAACAGCGTGGCCGAACGGCACGCCTGACGCGGGCGGCGACCCCCGATGTTCACCTGGTGGCCACCGTCGCGCCGCCCGGGGGTCGCACGGATGTCGCGGGACGCATGTGAGGTCGGGACGTCCCGACCGCACGTCCCGCACGCACCGACCGGAAGGCCCGTCATGACCGGCACGCACGGCTCCCCCCACGCCCACCCCCACGCGCACGACGAGCACCACGCGCAGGACCACGCCCACGGGCAGGACCACGGCCACACGCACGCCGAGACGGTCCTCGACGAGACCACCGCCGTCGCCGTGGACACCTCCGTCCCCGACCGCGAGCTCAGCCCGGCCCAGCTGTCGCGGCGCACCATGCTCCGCGCGGCCGGCATCGTCGGCGCCGTCGGCGCGGCGGGCCTCGGCACCGCCGGCACCGCGCTGCCCGCCG
>NZ_JBBEOI010000446.1 GCF_037860755.1 Aquipuribacter hungaricus
GGCATCGCGCAGGTCGCGGCCGCCGCGGGCCACCGGACGCTGCTGCTCGACGCCCGGGACGGGGCGGCCGCGGACGCCGTCGCGCAGGTGGCCGGGCGGCTGCGGCGTTCGGTCGAGAAGGGCCGCACGGACGCCGCCCACGCGGCCGCGACGGTCGACCGGCTGCAGCCGGTCGGGTCGGTCGCGGACCTGGCCGGCTGCGACCTCGTCGTCGAGGCCGTCGTCGAGGACCTCGCCGTCAAGCACGCGCTGCTCGCGGACCTGGCGGCCGTCGTCACCCCCGGCACGGTGCTGGCGAGCAACACGTCCTCGCTGTCCGTGGACGACCTGGCCGCCCCGCTGCACCGCCCGGGCCGCGTCGCCGGGCTGCACTTCTTCAACCCCGCCCCGCTCATGCGCCTGGTCGAGGTGGTACGGGGTGCCGCGACCGACCCCGCCGTCGTCACCGACCTCGTCGACCTGGTCCGCGCCTGGGGCAAGGTCCCGGTGGTCTGCGCGTCGACCCCCGGGTTCGTCGTCAACCGGGTCGCCCGACCCTTCTACGGCGAGGCGTTCCGGCTGCTCGCCGAGCACCCTGACCTGGAGCCGACGGTGGTCGACACCCTGCTGCGCGGGGCCGGCGGGTTCCCCATGGGCCCGCTGGAGCTCACCGACCTCATCGGCCAGGACGTCAACGCCGCGGTCGGCCGCAGCGTCTGGCAGGCCACGGGCGAGGACCCCCGGTATGCCCCGTCGCCGGTCCAGGACGCGCTGGTCGCGGCCGGGACCCTGGGGCGCAAGACCGGCTCCGGCGTCTACCCGCACGGTCCCGGCGCGACCCTCCCCGTCGCCCCGACGGTGGCGGCCATCCCGGGCACCGGCCTCGCCTGGCAGCCCCACCCCTCCGCAGCCGGGCTGGCCGAGCGGGCCGGGGTCGCGGCTCCTGTCGGTCTGCGCGACCCCGGCAGCCGTCCCTGCGTCGTCCTCCGGACCACCGACGGCCGCACCGCCGCCGCGGTCGAGGAGGCGACCGGTCGCCCGACGGTCCTGCTCGACCTGGTCCGCGACCCGGGCAGCTGCAGCCACGTCGGCGCGGTCGCCTCCCCCGGCTGCCCGCCCGGTGCCCTCGGGGCGCTCGCCGCCCTGCTGGCGGGCGCGGGCGTCGCGGTCTGCGAGCTGCC
>NZ_JBBEOI010000447.1 GCF_037860755.1 Aquipuribacter hungaricus
GGTCCGGGTGGACGGCCCGGTCGCCGACGCCACCGCGGCCGAGCCGCTGCCCGCCGCCGTGCTCGTGGCGCCTCAGGCCGCCGGCTGGCCGCGCTGGTTCGCCACCGTGACCGACCCGAGCACCGCGCCGGCACCGGCCGCACCGGCCGACCTGCCGACCGACCCGCCGACCGACCTGCCGTCCGGTGCGCCGTCCGGTCAGGCGTCCTCGGACCTCGCGTCCGGTGAGCCTCTGGACCCGGCGTCCGCAGCGCCGTCCGCCGGGGACCTCGACGCGACCACCGACGGGACCGCCGCCGTGGCCGCGCTCCCCGTGCTCGAGCTCTACACGTCGGAGGACGTGAGGCTGCCGTACCGGCTGTGGGGCCGGCTCACGCTGCTCCCGGGCGCCGAGCTGCCGTCCTTCCCCGCCGCCGAGATCGGGGCCCTGCCGCTCGCGGTCGGGGAGGGGCCCGACGCGCTCCCCTCCGGCGACCCGTCCGCCGGGGCCGCACCCGTCGAGGAGGACGAGGACGCCGAGGACGACGGCGCCGCGGAGGACGAGGCGGAGCTGCTCGCCGCGGTCACCGACCTCGCCTCTCGGTACGCCTCCGTGCTCGCCGACGGCGACGCCAGCGCGGCGGCGGCGGAGTTCGAGCCCGACCCCTTCGTCGAGGCTGTCCGCGCCCGGACCGTCGCCGAGGCGACCGCGGTGCAGGGGGTCGCCGGCACCCTGGTCGAGCACGGGCCGCTGGACGGCGTCGAGGTGCTCTACGCCGCCCGCTCGGCCGGGGGCGACCTGCTCGCCGTCACCGCGGTCGAGACGACGGTCACCATGACGCCCCGGTCCACCTCCGGCGTGCTGCGTCCGGGCCCCGAGGTGCGCGCGGCGGCCGGGGTCGAGGAGACCGACGACGTGCTCACGACGCGCTCGGTCGCGGCGCTGGCGTTCGTCGTGCCGGCCGAGCAGGGGGCCATCCGCCTGGTCGCGGTCGGCGAGGGGCTCGTGTCGGCGGAGACCGGCTGACGGGGGACAATCGGACCATGACGCAGCAGCCGGCCCTCAACTTCCGCGGGGCGGTCGACCTGACCGCCCTCGCGCGCCCCGCCGCCCCCGCCGCCGCCCCGGGCGCGCCCCCC
>NZ_JBBEOI010000448.1 GCF_037860755.1 Aquipuribacter hungaricus
CGGCGCGACGGCGCGGCTCACGGCACGTGCGGGTGGGCCGCCGCCAGCTCCCGCAGCCGGCCGATCGCCGCCGACGCGTCCTCCGCGCCGTAGACCGCGGACCCGGCGACGAACACGTCCGCCCCGGCCTCGGCGCAGCGCGCCACCGTGTCCGCGCTCACGCCACCGTCGACCTGCACCCGCACGTCGAGCGCCGCGGCGTCGACGGCCCGCCGGACGCGCCGGACCTTGGGCAGCACGGAGTCCAGGAACTGCTGGCCGCCAAAGCCGGGCTCGACGGACATGACGAGCACCATGTCGAACTCGGCCAGCAGGTCCTCGTAGGCCGCGAACGAGGTCGCGGGCCGCAGCGCGAGCCCCGCCCTGGCCCCGGCCGCGCGCAGCGCCCGGGCGGTCCGTACCGGGGCCGCGGACGCCTCGGCGTGGATGGTCACGCCGGCCGCGCCCGCCTCGGCGTAGCCCACGGCCCAGCGGTCGACGTCGGCGACCATGAGGTGGCAGTCCACCGGGACCGGGGACACCCGGACCAGGGCCTCGACCACGGGCACGCCGAGCGTGAGGTTGGGCACGAAGTGGTTGTCCATGACGTCCACGTGCGCCCAGTCGGCGTCGGCGATGCGCTCGAGCTCGGCCTGGAGGTTGGCGAAGTCGGCGCTGAGGATGCTCGGGGCGATGAGAGGTGCGGCCACGGGTGCAGGCTAGGCGCACCCCCGGACGCTGCCCGCCCCGGTGCGCCGGGCCCGGTGCGTCAGCCCCGGTGCGTCAGGCCCCGCGGCGCAGCAGGGCCAGGAACATCCCGTCGGTGCCGTGCGCGTGCGGCCACAGCTGGACGTGCGGGCCGGCGGCGGAGCCGGTCACCTCGCGCCCGACCGCGGCGTCGAGCACCGCGGCGGCGTCGAGGACCTCGACCTGCGTGCCGTCCTTGGCGGCCCGGCGGACGGTGTCCTCGACGACGGCCGTGGTCTCGGCCAGGTGCGGGGAGCACGTGACGTACGCGACCACGCCACCGGGGCGGACCGCGCCGAGCGCGGAGGCCAGCAGCGAGCGCTGCAGCCCCGCCAGGCCGGCGAGGTCGCCCGGGGTGCGCCGCCACCGCGCCTCGGGCCG
>NZ_JBBEOI010000449.1 GCF_037860755.1 Aquipuribacter hungaricus
GCGTGCTGCGCGCGGCCGCCGGGGCGTGAGCGCCGCGCCCGAGCCCGGAGCCGTCGGTGCCCCGGCCGGCGCCGCGGCACCGGCCTTCGCGGGCCGCTACCGCTTCGTTGACCTGCTCGGCTCGGGCGGGATGGGCTCGGTGTGGCGGGTGTGGGACACCCGGGAGGCCCGCTACGTCGCGGCCAAGGTCCTGCGCCACGCCCGGGCCGACTCGCTCCTGCGGTTCGTGGCCGAGCAGAGCACCCGGGTGCGCGACCCGCACGTGCTGACCCCGCTCGGCTGGACGGCCGACGACGACCGGGTCCTGTTCACCATGGAGCTCGTCGACGGCGGGTCGGTCGCCGACCTGGTCGGCGACCACGGCGCGCTGCCGGCCGCCGCGGTCGTCGAGCTGCTGGACCAGCTGCTCGAGGCGCTCGGCGCGGTGCACGAGGCCGGGGTCGTGCACCGCGACGTCACCCCGGCCAACCTGCTGCTGCGGGCCACCGGCACCGGGCGCCCGCACCTGCTGCTGTCCGACTTCGGCGTCGCGGTCCGCGCCGACCTGCCCCGGCTCACGAGCACCGGCGAGGTGGTCGGGACGCCCGGGTACCTCGCCCCCGAGCTGCTCCGGGGCGACGACCCCGCCCCCGCGTCCGACCTCTACGCCGCCGGGGTGGTGGCCGTGGAGGCCCTCACCGGGCTGCGTCCGGGACCGAAGGACGGGTCTGACGACGTGGTCGGCCGGCTCGAGGCCACGGCGGCGCCGTGGCCCGTGCGCGCGGTGGTGCGGTCGCTGCTGGAGGTCGACCCCGCCCGGCGCCCGCCCGGTGCGGGGGAGGCGAGGGCCCGGCTGCTGCACGCGGCCGCGGGCTCCGAGGACCTGCTGCGACGGCCCCTGCGCGACGCGGGCGGAGATCCTCTCGAGGTGCTCCGGCAGCTGCCGCCGCTGCCGGAGGGCTGGGGGCCCGGGGGACCGGACGACAGCCGGGGCGGGACAGCGCCCACGGCGACGGTCTCTCCGCCGGCACCGGCTCCGGCGCCGGTCGCTCTGCCGGGCCCGACCGGCCCACCGCCGCAGCCGGCCGCGAGGGCACAGCGGTCCGGCTCCCCGCTCCC
>NZ_JBBEOI010000450.1 GCF_037860755.1 Aquipuribacter hungaricus
TCGCGGTCGCCACCGGCGTCGGCGTCGGTCCCGGCACCCTGCGCGCCGAGCGGCTGCTGGCCGACCCCGACGTCGCGCCCGCCGACGCGCTCCTCGTCCCGGCCCGCGCCGTCCTGGACCGGGTCCCCCCGCCGGACCCCGTCGCCCCCGCGCCGGTGGTCCGGCTGGCCGGCGCCGGGTCGGTGCAGACCTGCCCCGCGCCCGGGCCCCAGGCGACCGGGGTGGACGGGCTCGACCCGGCGCGCCCCGACGGTCCCGACGGCCTGCAGGTGCCGGACGGCGCCGAGGTCCGGGGGCTCACCCTCACAGCGGTGCGCAGCGGCGACGACCGCGGCCTCCGCGTGTCGGCGTGCCCGCGGACCGCGACCGCGTCGTGGGTGCTGCTCGGCAGCACCGGCGTCGGCCAGGAGCCCCGGCTGCTGCTCGCCAACCCGGGGGAGACCGGGGCCGTCGTCGACGTCCGCCTCGGCGGCCCCGACGGCCGGCTCGTCACGCCGGCCTCCACCGGCATCCTCGTCGGCCCCGGCGAGCAGGCCGAGGTCGCCGTCGACGCCCTGGCCCCCGACCAGACCGCCGTCCTCGCCCACGTGGTGGCGCGGGTCGGCACGGTCGCCGTCACCGGCGGAGGGTCCGCCCTGTCCGGTCTCGTCCCCCTCGGCGGCGACACCCAGCCCGCCCAGACCGACCCCACGACCGACCTCGTCCTCCCACTTGTCACCGTCAGCGGCGACGGAGACGGCGGCGCTGGCGGCGAGGCCCGGCTCCTCGTCGGGTCGGTGGGGGACACCCCGGCCGTCGTCCAGGTCGAGGTCACCCCGGCCGACGAGGACGCCGAGGCGGGTGACGCGGCGCCTTCCGAGCCCGTCGTCGCACCCCCGGGCGGCGTCGTCGACGTCGACCTGTCCGGCCTGCCCGCGGGCCGCTGGTCGGTGCGGCTCAGCTCCGACGTGCCCGTCGTCGCGTCGTGGACCCGGACGCAGCAGCGTGCCGGCGCCCCCGCCGAGGGCCTCACCGGCGTGCCCGCCGACCGGGCGTGGGTGCAGGCCGTCGACGCCGCCACGCCGTGGCGGGCCGCCGTCGTCGTCCCGCTGCG
>NZ_JBBEOI010000451.1 GCF_037860755.1 Aquipuribacter hungaricus
GGCTGCGGGCGGCCAGGGCCAGGCTGTGGTCGCCGGTGCTCGCGGCGCTGGTCGCGGCGCACGCCGTCGTGTGGCTGCTCACCGACGACCCGGCGCTGCGCGCCACGGCGGTGGGGGTGACCGCGCTCGCCGCGCCCGTGGTCTGGGTGCTGGTCACCGACTCCGCGAGGGGCCGCCGCAGCGGCTACCGTCGACGCCCGTGACCACGCCGGACGACGCCGCTACCCTGTCCACCTCGCTGTCCGCCGCCCGGGCCGCCACCGCCGGGCCGACCGGCGCAGGCACCGACGCCTCGCCCCTGGGACGCCTGGAGCTGCTCCCGGCGGTCGACGTCGCCGACGGCCAGGCCGTGCGCCTGGTGCAGGGCGAGGCCGGCTCGGAGACGGCCTACGGCGACCCGATGGACGCCGCCATGGCCTGGGTGCGCGACGGTGCGGAGTGGATCCACCTCGTCGACCTCGACGCCGCCTTCGGCCGCGGCAGCAACGCCGACGCCCTCGCGCTCGTCGTCCGTGCCGTCGACGACGCGGGCGTCCAGGTCGAGCTGTCCGGCGGCATCCGCGACGACGCGTCCCTGGCCCGCGCCCTGGCCACCGGCTGCCGCCGCGTCAACCTCGGCACCGCCGCCCTGGAGGACCCGGACTGGACCCGCCGGGCCATCGCCGAGCACGGCGACCGGATCGCGGTCGGCCTCGACGTGCGCGGCACCACGCTCGCGGCCCGCGGCTGGACCCAGGAGGGCGGCGACCTGTGGGAGACCCTGGCCCGCCTCGACGCCGACGGCTGCGCCCGCTACGTCGTCACCGACGTCACCAAGGACGGCACCATGCGCGGTCCGAACGTCGACCTGCTCGCCCAGGTGTGCGCCGCCACCGACCGCCCCGTCGTGGCCTCCGGCGGGATCAGCAGCCTGGCCGACCTCGAGGCGCTGCGGGCGCTCGTCGGCCGCGGCGTCGAGGGTGCCATCGTCGGCAAGGCCCTCTACGCCGGCGCCTTCACCCTGCCCGAGGCGCTCGCCGTCGCCGGCTGACCGCCCGCCCGCGGCGGTCGACCGCCCGCCCGCGGCGGCCGACCGCCCGCCCG
>NZ_JBBEOI010000452.1 GCF_037860755.1 Aquipuribacter hungaricus
GGCCGGCGGCGGGGTCGGCGCGCCGGGCGTCGCGCAGGACGCGGTCGAACGCGCCGGCGCCGTCGCCCGTGCCGCCGGTCGTCCCGGGGCGGGCGGTGCGGGCGGCGAGGAGGTCCTCCACGCGGGGGGTCCCTGCAGGGGTGCGGATGCTCATGCGGTCCGTCCGTCCTTCATGGCCGCCATGACGGCCGTCACGTAGTTCTGGGTCTCGGCGTACGGGGGGATGCCGCCGTGGCGGCGGACCGCGCCGGGGCCGGCGTTGTAGGCGGCGAGGGCGAGGTCGACGGACCCGAAGGCGTCCAGCTGCTGCCGCAGGTAGCGGGCGGCGCCGTCGACGGCCTGCGCCGGGACCATGGGGTCGACCCCGAGCTCCTTGGCGGTACCGGGCATGAGCTGCATGAGACCGCGCGCGCCGGCCGGGCTGACCGCGTCGGCGCGCATCCCGGACTCCTTCTGCGCGACGGCGGCGAGCAGGCCCTCGGGCAGGGAGTACCGGGCCGTGGCGTCGGCGAAGACGCCGGCCAGGTCGGTGCTCGGGGCCGCCCAGGCAGGCCGGGCGGCGGCCTGCACCCCGGCGGTCGCGGCAATCGCGGCGGGAGCGGCGCTGCCGTCGGGCACGACCCGGCGGATGGCGGCGACGTCGTCCCAGACCTTCATGATGCTCACGTCCTCGCCCTTCTTGGGCGAGGCGATCATCTGGCCGTCACCGACGTAGATGCCGATGTGGCGGCCGCTCGGCGAGCCCGCGCTGTCGAAGACGAGCAGGTCGCCCGGGCGGGCGTCGGCCATGGAGGCCACCGCGGTGCCCGCGTGGCGCTGGTCGGCGACGGTGCGGGGCAGGTCGACGCCCAGGTCGGCGAAGACGCGCTGCACGAAGCCGGAGCAGTCCAGGCCGGTGGCCGGGTCGGTGCCGCCCCACCGGTAGGGGACGCCGAGGTAGCGGCGGGCGGCGTCGACGACGTCGCCGCCGGTGGGCCCGCCCGCGGTGCGGGGGCCGGTCGCGCCGGCAGCGGCAGCGGCGGTGGTCCCGGCGGCGCCCGGCGTGCCGGCGCCCGTGGTGGC
>NZ_JBBEOI010000453.1 GCF_037860755.1 Aquipuribacter hungaricus
GGCGCGGTCCCGCCGCGACCTGGCGCGTGCCCAGGCAGCGCTGGCGGAGGCCGTCGTCCCGGACGTCGTCGTGCTGGAGGCCGTCGTGCCGCAGGCCGTCCCGTCCGGGGCCACGCTGTCCGGCGTCGCGTCGGAGGCTCCCCTGCGGGTGCCCGCCGCGCCCGCCCCGGTGCCCACCGACGCCCCCGTGCCCGCCGGCGCGCCCCGCCTGCCCGTCGGCGCCGGGGTCCCCACCCCGCGATCCGGCCGCCGCAGCTTCGCCAGCGTGGACCTGCGGGTCTTCGACGCGTTCAGCGAGGCCGACCTGGAGGACGAGGACGCCGTGCTCGAGGCGCCGGTCCGTCGCGGTCGGCACGCCGCCGGGCCCGCGGTCGAGCGGCCCGAGGCAGGACCGGTCACCGCACCCTCGCTCCTCACCGCCGCGACGGTCCCTGTCCCGGGCAGGGGCACGTCCCCGGTCACCGACCCGGCCGCGACGGCTGCCCGCGCGGCCGTGGTCGCCTGACCCGTCCGCCGCCGCACGACGGGGTGGGGGAGGATCGGGGCGTGGACGTCGTGACGGAGCGTGCCGAGGAGCCGTTCGACCCGCGGGGGGTGCGCTTCCGTGGGGTCAGCCGGAAGCTGGTCTGGGTGCGGCTGGCCGGGGCCGGGGTGTTCGCGCTCGTCGGCCTCGTCGTCGGCGTCGTGCTGTACGTCCTGCTCGACACCGGCTGGGTGCTGCTGGTCGCGGCCCCGGGCGTGCTGCTCGGGCTGCTGTCGCTCGCGCTCGTGCCGGCCCAGGTGCGGGCCATCGGCTACGCCGAGCGCGAGGAGGACCTGCTGGTCCGCCGCGGCATCATGTTCCGCTCCCTCACCGTGGTGCCGTACGGGCGGATGCAGTACGTCGACGTCACGGCCGGCCCGGTCGACCGCGCCCTCGGCCTGGCCACCGTGCGCCTGCACACCGCGAGCGCGGCGAGCGACGCCACCGTCCCCGGCCTGACCGCCGACGCGGCCGCCGAGCTGCGCGACCGCCTCACCGCCGCCGGGCAGGCCCGGCTGGCCGGGTTGTGACC
>NZ_JBBEOI010000454.1 GCF_037860755.1 Aquipuribacter hungaricus
CAGCCCGCCGCGCCGGGCACCCGGCCGGGACCCGGCCGGCGCTGCCGCCTGCGCCCCGCACCGCCCCGCACCCGCCCTGCGGCTCAAGCCGAGGCGTCGGCGTGCCGACGACAAGGCGGGGGCCGGCCTTCCTGGTCGGGCGCGACGGAGAAGAGGACCTCGTGGACGGTGTCGACCTGCTCGCAGCACAGGCCTACGGCGAGGGCGTGATCACCGAGGTGATCCGCCCGGCGGCGATCGTGCCCGAGGGCGCGGCCCGGGCGATCCTCGTCGAGCTCAGCCTCGGCGACGTCGCGACCGGCGGCCTCTGGCACTCCTCGACCACGACCTGGTCCCGCTACGACCGGCCCTGGGAGGGCTCCCCCGACGCGGCCGGCGCCGAGCTGGTCGGCGCCATCCAGGTCGCCTACGGCACCCCCACCCGCTACGAGATCACGCTGTACCGGGTGACGATCACCCAGTTCGGCCACGGCGAGGGGTGGAGCGTCGAGCGGCTCAGCGACGAGGCCCTGGGCTTCGGCGGGCTGACGCTGGCCGAGTGCCCGCGCGCCGCCCTCGGCGCGCCGCCCAAGCCGTTCCGGTTCTGACCCCGGCGGGGTGATACTCGCTCGCACGCCAGAGCGGAGGTGCCCCGTGCAGCAGGACCGGACCGACGACCGGACGCCCCACCCGACCGACCAGCTCCTCGACCCGACGCCCGCGGCGCCCGTGCGGCCCCCGGCCCGCCCGCGGTCTCCTGTGCCCGTGCGCCCCACGGTGCTGCGGCGGCCCCCGGGGCTGCGCCACGGCATCCGGCGCAGCCCTGCCCCTGAGAAGCGGCCGGTGCCGACGTACGCACTGCTGCCCGTCGTCGTCCACGGGCTCGGGTCGGTGGACTGGCAGCGGGTGCTCCGCCGGACCGGCATGCCGTTCCGCTCCCCCGCCGCCGACCCGGGACGCAGCGTCCTCGCGGTGCTCGGCTCCGCCACCGGCGGGGTCCTGGCCAGCGCCTGCGCCGCCGTCGCGCTCGGCGCGGTGACCGGCGTGCCCCCGCAGGGCAGCCCGGCCGCGCG
>NZ_JBBEOI010000455.1 GCF_037860755.1 Aquipuribacter hungaricus
GCCCCGGCGACCCCGGCACGCCCCGGGGCGCCCCGGCCGCCCCCCGCGACGCACGCCGGCGGGGGCGCCGCGGTCCCCAGACCGTGTGCGGCGCCCCCGCCGGGTGGTGCTGTCGTGCGGGTGGTGCTGTCAGGTGCGGCTCAGAAGCGGACGTCCCGCAGGTAGCCGTAGCCGACGCGCGCGGTGGTCAGGGGGTCGACGTCGGGCTGGTCGTTCTCGACGATGTACTCCTTGACCGGGTGCGCGTCGAAGATCGACGGGAAGTCGACGAACCCCGTGCCGACGTCGGCGAAGACGTTGCCGGCGAAGGGCTCACGGCCGGGCTCGCGGTCCTTGACGTGGTACTGCAGCGTCTCCTGGGGGGCGGAGGCGATGACGTCGATGGCGTACTGCGACGCCGTCGCCTCGGTGGCCTCGCCGGTCTGGAGGCCGCCGGTGACCGCCCAGAACAGGTCGACCTCCAGGTGCACGGTCGCCGGGTCGAGCTCGCTGGTGAAGATCTCCCACGCAGTGGAGCCGTCGTCGAGGGTGACCGAGAACTCGTGCGCGTGGTTGTGGTAGCCGTAGTGCAGGCCGTAGCTGCGGGCGACCTCGGCCTCGACGTTCATCTGCTCCGCCCAGGTCCGCCACTGCGCCGCGGACTCCGAGTACAGGTACGGGACGTTGATGAAGCGCTGCCCGAGCGTGACGGCGTCCTCGAACTTGGCGTGCATCGACGCCTCGTCGCCGGAGATGCCGTCGTGGCTGGAGCTGGCCGCGATGCGGTTGTCCTGCAGCACCCGGCGGAAGTCCGCCGCGGAGTAGCCGTAGCGGCCGGCGAGCTCGACCTTGCGGTAGCCGTACGCCGACAGCGTCCCCAGCACGTCCTCGACGGTCTGGGCGTTGGTGATGCTGCGCAGCGTGTACATCTGGATGCTGATCTGGCCCGGGGGCACGCGGCGGCCGCGGCCCCGGGAGTGCTCGCCGCGCGCGGAGGAGGCCGAGGCCGGTGCGCCCGCGAGCGCGACCGCGCCGCCGG
>NZ_JBBEOI010000456.1 GCF_037860755.1 Aquipuribacter hungaricus
CGACCGGGCCGTGTCCGGCGACGAGGCCGTCGAGGGCGTGTGCGCCGCCGTGCGCGCCGTGCTGGCCGGGGAGGCGCCCGTGCCCGGCCACGGGTCGGCCTTCGCCGGGCTGCCGCCCGCCGTGGTCGGCCCCGTGGTCCGCGTCGTCGAGGTGCTGGCCGCGGGTGCCCGGGCCGTCCCGGACGGCGTGGAGGAGACGCTCTGGCAGGTCTGGGACCGGCTGCGGGTGGCGGAGCGGTGGCGCCGCACCGCCCTGCGCGGCGGGCCCGACGCCGTGCGGGCCCACGCCGATCTCGACGCCGCCGTCGCGCTGTTCGACGCGGCCGCCGCCTGGGTCGAGCGCACCCCCCGCGGCGAGGCCACCGCGTTCGTCGAGCACGTGCGCTCGCGCGCCGTCGGCGACGACCGGCTCGGCGGGGACGGGCCCGAGGACGCCGTCACCGTCACCACCCCCACCGGCGCGGTGGGCGAACGCTGGGACGTCGTCGTGGTGTCCGGCGTCCAGGACGGGGTCTGGCCGGACCCGCGCATCCGCGGCTCGCTGCTGGGGCTCACCGACCTTGTCGACGTGCTCCGGTCACCGGACCGCGCGGCACCGGGCCGGTCCGGCGCCACCGCCGTGCGACCGGGGGCAGGCCTGCGCGCGGACCTGGCGGCAACGGGCACGGGCTCGGCCGACGGCGGGCTGCCGCCGGGCGGCACGCTGGTCCACGCCGAGCTCCGGCGGCAGGCGCGTCGCCTCGTCGTCCTGGACGAGCTGCGGCTCTTCCACGTCGCGGTGTCCCGGGCCCGGCGCGAGCTCGTCGTCACCGCCGCCGACGACGCGACCACCCGCCCCAGCGACCTGTGCGCCCTCGTCGCCCGCGCGGCCGGCCCCGACCTCGTGACGGAGCCCGGCGGCCCCGAGCGGCGCACCCCGCGCCCCGGCGTCGACGGCGTCGACGAGGGCACGACGCTCGTCGAGCTCACCGCCGCCCTCCGGCGCGCGGTGGTCCTCGGTGCCGGCGGG
>NZ_JBBEOI010000457.1 GCF_037860755.1 Aquipuribacter hungaricus
GCCCCGGGGACCGCTGGGCACCGGGCCGGCCGCCGCGCCCCGTCCCGCCGTCGTCCGGGCGGACGCCGTCCAGGAAGCGCGAGGGCCGCCTCGCCCCCCGGGAGCCAGGGGTGCGGGCGCGGGCCCACGACAGGTGGACGACCTCGCGGGCGCGGGTGACCGCGACGTAGAGCAGGCGGCGCTCTTCCTCCAGGGCGGCGGGCGTGGCGGCCATGGCGATCGGCAGCGTCCCGTCGGCGAGCCCCGGCAGCAGGACGACGTCCCACTCCAGGCCCTTGGCGGCGTGGATGGTCGCGAGCGTCACGCCGTCGAGCACGGGCGCGTGCTGCTGCGCGGCCCGCTGCTCCAGGTCGGCCACCAGCGCCGGCAGGCCGGCCGACGCGTCGTGGGCGACGAGCCGGCGGGCGTGGTCGACGATCGCCGCCAGCGACTCCCACCGGTCCCGGACCTGCCCCCGCCCCGACGGCGGCTCCGGCGACCAGCCCGCGGTCGACAGGACGTCCGTGACGACGTCCACCAGCGCGGGGCCGCCGCTGCCTGCCCCGCCGTCGCCCGTCCCGGCACCGCCCGCCCCGCCCGTCCCGGTGTCGCCCGCCCCGGCGTCCCGGGCGGTCTTGGCGGCCCCGCGCAGCAGCACGACGGCCTCGCGCACCTCGCGCCGGGAGAAGAACCGGTCCGCGCCGCGCACCAGGTAGGGCACGCCGCGGTCGCCCAGGGCCTGCTCGAGCACCTCGAGCTGGCCGTTGGTCCGCACGAGCACGGCGACCCCGGCCGCCCGGACGCCGCGGGCGAGCAGGTCGACGACGCGCTGGGCGACCGCCTCGGCCTCGGCGACATCGTCCTCGTGCTCGGTGAAGCTCGGCCGCCCGAGGTCCGGCACCGGGACCGGGGACGCGACCTGGGTCCCCTCGCCCCCCGGGACGCCGGGCGCCGAGGGCTGCGTGCCGTGGACGCCGGGCGCGGCGGCCTCCTCGTGCGCGGCCGGGCGGACGGCGCGCAG
>NZ_JBBEOI010000458.1 GCF_037860755.1 Aquipuribacter hungaricus
GGGGCGACCGCGACCGGCGGGGCGACCGGGGCCGGCGGAGCGACTGCGGCCGGGGGGGCGACCGGGGCCAGCGGGACGACCGGGGCCGGCGGAGCGAGCGGGGTCAGCGGGACGACCGGGGGGACCGGCGCCTCCGACGTGACCGGGACGACCGGGGCCTGGCGCGCGACGAGCGGGGCGCCGGAGCTCGCCGGGGCGACCGCGGGCACGAAGGGCGCGGACGCCTCGTCGTCGTGGGCCGCGGCAGGGACCGGCGTCGGAGCGCCGGCGATGACGACGACCGGCCCGGCGACCGACGGAGCCACGGGGGCAGCCGGCAGGTCCGGCCGTGCGACGACGGGCTCGCGGGCGTCGACCGGAGAGGTGACGGGAGCGGTCGGGGCGAGGGCGGGCAGGTCGGCGTCCTCGCGGCGGGCGCGGAAGGCCCCGAACAGGCCGGCGCGGCGCGGGGGGGCCGACGGGTCGTCCGTCCCGGGCAGGGACGAGCCGGCGGGCGCGGGCTCACCGGCGGGGGTCGGCTCGACGGTGGAGGCGCCCTCGACCGCCGCAGGGGCCCCAGGAGCAGCGGCGACCGGCGCGGCGGGGACCGCAGCGGGGTCACGGCGGGACCGGGTGGGCAGCGGCGAGGACCCGGGGGTCACGGTGGGCGTGAGCACCGCGGTCTCGTCGACGGTCGGCGCCACCGGGTGCACCGGCGTGGCAGCAGCAGCAGGCGCGACCGGAGCAGCCGCGACGACCGGGGCGACTGCAGCAGGGGCAGCAGGAGAAGCAGCTGCGGCCTGGCCGCGCCGGGGCAGCGCCGCACCACCGGGGGCCACGACGGGGGCCGCGACGTCGGGGGCTGCGTCGACCTCGGGTGCCTGGCCGGGCAGGGGGATGCTCGCGCCGAGCACCGGGGCCGGCAGCACGGGGACCACCGGACGGGTGGGGCCGGCAGGGGTCGACGGGGCAGCAGGGGCGGCCGGTCCGGCGACCGGCGCGCCGGCCGAAG
>NZ_JBBEOI010000459.1 GCF_037860755.1 Aquipuribacter hungaricus
ACTTGTCGACGGCACGCCCCCCGCTGACGGCCCGCGGTCCTCCGGCGGCACGCGCTCCTCCGACGGCACGCGCTCCTCCGACGGCACCGCGTCCTCCGACGGCGCGAGGTCCGGCGCCACCGCCGCCGACGGGACGCCCACCGACGGCACCGCCCCCACGGGCGAGAGCCCGGAGGACGGCAACGGCACGCCCGCGGGGACGGACGACCGCCGCCCGTGACCACCCCCGCCGAGTGGGTCGCCGGTGCGCGCCCACGCACGCTGCCCGCTGCCGTGGCGCCCGTCGCCGCCGGGACGGGAGCGGCCGTCGGGGTCGGCGGCGGGGACGCGGTCGCCGCCCTGCTCGCGCTCGTCGTCGCGCTGGCCCTCCAGGTGGCCGTGAACTACGCCAACGACTACTCCGACGGCGTCCGGGGCACCGACGCCGACCGGGTCGGCCCGCTGCGCCTGGTCGGCTCCGGCGTCGCAAGCCCGCGTTCCGTCCTCGCCGCCACGGGCGCCGCCTTCGCCGTGGCCGCCGTGGCGGGGGTGTCGCTCGTCGTCCGCAGCGGCCGGTGGGAGCTGCTCGCGGTCGGCGCGCTCGCGCTGGTGGCCGCCTGGACGTACACCGGCGGCCGCCGGCCGTACGGCTACGGCGGTCTCGGCGAGGTCGCCGTGTTCGTGTTCTTCGGCCTGGTCGCGGTGCTCGGCACCACCTGGACGCAGGCGGACCGGCTCCCGCCCGGCGCGTGGGCCGCCGCGGTCGGCGTCGGTGCCGGCGCGTGCGCGCTGCTCGTCGTCAACAACCTGCGCGACATCCCCACCGACGCGCTCGTGGGCAAGCGCACCCTCGCGGTCCGGCTCGGCGACCACCGCACCCGCCTGCTCTTCGTCGCCCTGCTCGTGACGCCGCTCGCGTGCACCCTCGTGGCCGCGGCGACCGCCACCCCGTGGGCGCTGCTCGCGCTGCTGGCCGCCGTGCCGGCCCTGCGCCCGGCCCGCAAAGC
>NZ_JBBEOI010000460.1 GCF_037860755.1 Aquipuribacter hungaricus
CTACCTGGCCCGTCGCGCCGAGCTGGGGGAGGTGGCGGAGACCGCCGGCACGAGCGCCGGCGGGATGCCCGTGCGCGTCAAGTGCCTGCACGTCCTCGTCGACGGCCCGCGGCCGCCCTCGGTGGTGGCCTGCGACCTGCCGAGCGGCCTCGACCCCGCGGACGGGCGCGCCCGGGGACCGGTCCTGCGCGCCGACGTCACCGTCACCTTCGGCGTCGCCAAGCCGGGCCTGCTCCTGCCGGAGGCCGGCGGGCTGGTCGGCGAGCTCGTCGTCGTGCCCCTGGGGCTCGAGCCGCACCTGCCCTCCGGACCGGCGCTGTCCCGGCTGCGGGTGGGTGCCGACCCGGAGCGGGTCGCGGACGCCGTGGCGGCGCTGTGGCCCTGGGCCCGGCGCGACGCCGACAAGTACTCCCGCGGCGTGCTCGGCGTCGCCGCGGGGGAGCCCGCCTATCCCGGCGCGGCCGTGATGGTCGCGCGGGCCGCCGCAGGCGCGGGCGCCGGGATGGTCCGCCTCGTCCCGCCCGACGGCGCGCCGGGCCTCGCGGAGCTCGTGCTGCAGGCCGTGCCGGAGGTCGTCGTCCAGCAGCTGGCCGAGGTGGGCCGCGTGCAGGCCTGGGTGACCGGCCCCGGCACGAGCGGGCCCGAGGACCCGCGGGTGCAGCACGTGCTGACCGTCGCGGACGAGCCCGCCGTCGTCGACGCCGGCGCCCTCACCGGCCTGGCCCGCGCGCTGGCGGACGGCACGCTCGTGCGGCCCGAGCGCCTGCTGCTCACCCCGCACGCGGGGGAGCTCGACCGCCTGCTGGGCGCGCTCGACGAGCCGCCGTCGTCGGGGACCGGCCGCTGGCAGGCCGCGCGCACGGTCGCGGCCCGGACCGGCGCGACCGTGCTGCTCAAGGGCCCGGCCACCCTCGTCGTCGACCCCGGCGGCCGGACGGTCGTCGTCCCCGGCGGCCCGCCGTCGCTGGGCACGGC
>NZ_JBBEOI010000461.1 GCF_037860755.1 Aquipuribacter hungaricus
GTCCACCGCCGCGCGCCGGCCCGCCGCCCGGTCCCGGCAGGCCCCGCCGCCGCCCGGCCTGGCCACGCGGCTCCTGCTCGGCCTGCTCACACTGCCCGGCCGGATGGTCGGCGGCCTGGTCCGCTCGGTCCACCACGGCGCGAGCGAGCTCGACCCGGTCCACCGCCGCGACGGCATCGGCTTCCTCCTGCTGGCCGCGGCTGCCGTCGTCGCCGCCGCGGAGTGGTTCGGCGTCGACGCGGTCGTCCTGGGCTGGGTGCACTACGCGGTGGCCGGCCTCCTCGGCCGCGCCGGCCTGGCGGTGCCACTGGTCCTGCTCGGGCTCAGCCTGCGGCTGTTCCGCCGCCCGGACACCGAGCAGGAGGGCGGCCGCGTCGGCGTGGGCCTGCTCGCCCTCGGTGCCTCCGCCGCCGCGCTGCTGCACGTGCTCGCCGGCTTCCCCGCGCCCCCGGAGGGGGCCGCGCGCCTGCAGGCCGGCGGCGGCATCCTCGGGTTCCTGCTCGCGAACCCGCTCGAGCAGGCGGTCTCGGTGTACCTCACGGTGCCGGTGCTCGTCCTGCTCGCCGGTTTCGGGCTGCTCGTCCTCACCGCGACGCCCCTGCACCAGGTCACCAGCCGGGTGCGCGACGGCCTGGTCTGGCTCACCGGGGGCCGCTCGCACGCGGGCGCCGGCGGCGACGGGGACGACCACGACGAGGACGACCACGACGAGGACCCGGTGGAGACCGGCGCCCACGGGGCCGCGGTGCGCCGCCGCGGCGCGCGCGGCCGCCGCCCGGGCGAGGGACAGGTCGGCGACGACGGCGAGCCGCTCGAGGTGCCCTACGACACCGCCGCGGTGGTCTGGCACGAGGGCGACCCGCCCCCCGGCCGCGGTGCGCGACGCCCTGCCGGCTCCTCGGTCGCCCGGGGCGCGGGCGACGGCGGTCCGGACCGTGGCGCCGACGGCAGCACCGGCCAAGTCGGA
>NZ_JBBEOI010000462.1 GCF_037860755.1 Aquipuribacter hungaricus
GGGGCGCGCGCCGCAGGGGCGGGCCGGGTCGTGGCGGTGGTGGTCCTGGACCCGGCCGGCGGGGCCGCGGGCGGCGCGCCGTCGAGGCGGAGGACGGACGTGGTGCCGACCTGCTCGCGGGCCCAGCCGACGTCGAGGCCGAGCGCGGTCTCGGCGGCACCGAGGAACAGGTAGCCGTCGGGGCGGGTGACGGCACGGGTGCGGCGCAGGATGTCGCACTTGGTGTCGCCGTCGAAGTAGATGAGGACGTTGCGGAGCATGACGACGTCGAAGCGGCCGAGGTCGGTGAAGGGCTCGGCGAGGTTGCCCTCGCGGAACCGGGTCATCCGGCGCAGCTGGGGCGACACCTGCCAGTGCGACCCGTCGCGCTCGAACCAGCGGACGAGCGAGGCGGCGGGCATGCCGCGGTTGACCTCGAGCTGCGAGAAGCGCCCGGCGGTCGCGCGCTGGACCATGGCCGGCGACAGGTCGGTGCCGACGATGTCGACGGTCCAGCCCGGCGGCACGACCTCGGTGCAGATCATGGCGATGGAGTAGGCCTCCTGGCCGGAGGAGCAGGCGGCCGACCAGATGCGGATCGACCGCTCGGCCGCGCGCTCGCGCACCAGGGCGGGCAGCACGACCGTGCGCAGCGCCTCGAACGGGCCGTTGTCGCGGAACCAGGAGGTCTCGTTGGTGGTCATGGCATCGACGACGAGGTCGACGACCCGGCGGTCCCCGGCGCGGGCGCGGGCGACGAGGTCGCCGACGCTGTCCAGTCCCTCGGACCGCACGACGGGCGCCAGGCGGGTGTCGAGCAGGTACTGCTTGGACTCGTCGAGGACGATGGCGGAGCGGCGGCGGACCAGGTCGCGCAGCCACACCGCGTCGGCCGGGGTCATGGCGGCGGGGCGCGCGAACGCGGGCCGGGCGCCGGCGGGCGGGGCGGGCACGGACGCGGCACCAGCGGCGGTACCGGGGG
>NZ_JBBEOI010000463.1 GCF_037860755.1 Aquipuribacter hungaricus
GACGGCCCGGCGGACGGCTCGGACGGGGCGGAGGCGTCCGCGGACGGGTCCGCCGGTGCGGCGGGGGCGACCCCGCCGGCCTCGCGCAGGTCGTCGCCGACGCCCAGCACGTCGGAGGACAGCAGCGCCCACAGCAGCACGGCGCAGGCCACGGCGACCGCACCCACGGTGGCCGCGGCGACGAGGACCGGGTGCCGGCGGACTCGGTGCGCGCCCGAGCGGTGGTGCTGGGGCACGGCCAGGTCGTCCATCGCGTCGGAGGCTACCCCGCCGTCCTCGTCCTCCCGGGCCCGTCGCACGCGACCCGCTCAGCCGGGCAGCGTGAGCCGGCGGGCGGGCCGGGTGCGCAGCCGCGCCGCACGTGCCCGTCGGAGCCGGCCGACGAGGACGGGGTCGTGCCGGAGCGCGGCCTCGCGGTCCACCAGCGCGTTGACCAGCTGGTAGTAGCGGGTGGGGCCGACCCCGAAGCGCTCGCGCAGCGCCTGCTCCTTGGCGCCGGGCTGCTTCCACCACAGGCGCTCGAACTCGAGCACGGCCAGGTCGCGCTCGGACAGCACGTCGGGCTCGGCCACGGGCCCTCCTCGCTGTCCGGCGCCCGTCCCGGGCACCCCGTCCTCGCGCGGTCGTCCCCGCGCCGGACCAGGGTACGACGCGGACTACACCCGTGTAGTTCGCAGCCGCGCCGCGTGCACCGTGTCGAGGACGAGCAGGAACGCCCCCTGCACGACGACGCCCGCGCCGTCCCCGCGGCTGTCGCGCCCGCGCACGGTCCCCGCCCGCCAGAGCAGGACGCCCGCGACGACGTACCCGACGTCCAGGACGCTGTTGAGCAGCAGCAGCCGGCGCAGCGACGCGGCGGCCTGCGGCTCCGGGGCGGGCCGCGGCGGGCGCAGCGACAGCGCCGCCACGCCCAGGTCGACCGCCCCCCAGGCCACGGTCTGGCGGGCCAC
>NZ_JBBEOI010000464.1 GCF_037860755.1 Aquipuribacter hungaricus
AGCGGTGGATGCGGCGGGTCGCCGCCGCCCCGCAGCCGGAGGTGGCACCGCCCGTCCTGCCCCCGGGACCCCCCGCGTAGGGTGCGCCGACGTGACCAGCACCGACGGCCCCGCCGACGCAGGCACGGGTGCCGTGCCCCGGCCCGACCGTGCGGCCGGCCGCCTGGGCGTCGGGGTCGTGGGTGCCGGTCGCGTGGGCGCGGTGCTCGCCTCGGCCCTGCGCGCTCAGGGGCACGCGGTGGTCGGCGCGTCGGGCGTCAGCGAGGCCAGCCGCGAGCGGATCGAGCTGCTCCTGCCCGGCGTCCCCCGCCTGGAGGTGGCCGAGGTGGTCCGCCGCGCCGAGCTCGTCCTCCTCGCCGTGCCCGACGACGCCCTGGCCGACCTCGTCGCCGGGCTGGCCGCCACGGGGGCCTGGCAGGCGGGCCAGCTCGTCGTCCACACCTCCGGCCGCCACGGTGCCGCGGTCCTGGCCCCCGCGGCCGCGGCCGGCGCGATCGGCCTGGCGGTGCACCCCGCCATGACGTTCACCGGCACGAGCCTCGACCTGGCCCGGCTGCCGGGCTCGTCGATGGCGGTCACGGCGCCGGCCGTCGTCCTGCCGGTCGCGCAGGCGCTCGTCATCGAGATGGGCGCGGAGCCCGTGGTCGTGCCGGAGCGGGCCCGCGCCGCCTACCACGCGGCGCTGGCGCACGCCTCGAACCACGTGGTCACCGTGCTCGCGCAGTCCCGCCAGCTGCTGGCCGACGCCGGGGTCGAGGGGGCCGCGGGCCTGCTCGGGCCGCTCGTGCTGGCCGCCGTGGACAACGCCGTCCGCTCGGGCGACCTGGCGCTCACCGGCCCGGTGGCCCGCGGTGACGCCGGCACCGTCCGCACCCACCTGGCCGCCCTCGCCGCCGCCGACGCCGGGCGGGACCCGGCCGAGGCGGTCGCGCCGACGTACC
>NZ_JBBEOI010000465.1 GCF_037860755.1 Aquipuribacter hungaricus
TCCGCCGCGGGGGGCTGCCCGGCGTCCGCCGGGGTCCCGTCCGCAGCGGCGGCGGGCGCGGCGGCCGCCCCGTCGGCCCCCGGGGGCACGAGCACCGTCTCGGCGCGCGGGGAGTCCAGGTCCATCCCCTCCCAGCGCGCGCTCGCGTGCGTCAGCGACTCGGGGGCGTGCCGGCCGTGGTGCACCTTGCGCCGGTCACGGGCCCGCCTCAACCGCTCGTACAGCTTGTCCAGCGCCAGGTCGAGGGCGGCGTAGGGGTCGCTGGAGCACGCCTCGCTCCTGACCACGGGGCCTCGGCTGTGCACGGTGAGCTCGATGCGGTGCGAGAGGTTGGTCTGGCGAGGGTTCTTCTCCTCGCCGACCACCGCGTCCACGCGGTAGCAGCCGTTGCACAGCTGGTCGACCTTCTCGACCTTCTCCTCGAGGTGGCGGCGGAACCGGTCGGACACCGAGGTGTGCCGGGCGGTCACGGTGACGTCCATGGAGCCTCCTGAGCTAGAGAACGGGGTGCACGTGCCACGTCTGGGTGCGGTCGGCCGGCGCCGCGTCGGTGCGGTGCCGCTGGGCTCGACCTGGGATGTCCACCTCCTCGCCCGGGAGGGGACGCAGAAGGCCGCGGTCCCCGGGGACCGCGGCCTGCTCCATGACGGAACGTTAGTGGGGATCGACCCAGGGACGAAGCCGGGGCTGCGTGTCGTCCGCGCCGACCGTCGCCACGACCGCCCCGCCGACGACCCGCACGCCTGCCTCGCGCAGCGCGCGGGCGCACTCGGCGAGCGTCGCGCCGGTGGTCAGCACGTCGTCCACGACGAGGACGTCGACCCGCGGCCCGGGTCCGACCATCGCCCGGAGGGCCCCGTCGAGGTTGGCGGCGCGCTCGGCGCGGTCGAGGCCGGCCTGGTCCCGCACCCGGCGGGCCTGCACGAGGCGCGGGGCACC
>NZ_JBBEOI010000466.1 GCF_037860755.1 Aquipuribacter hungaricus
TGCCGGCGGAGGGGTCGCGCGGCGCGAGCGGCTCTGCGGGGCGGACCGGCCGGGGCCGGTCGATGGTGCGCAGGAAGTCGGGGTCGTCGTCCGGGCCGAGCACCGGGGGGCGGGCGCCGGGGGAGGCCGGGCGCGTCGACGCCTCGCCGCGGGGACGGCCGAGCACCAGCCACGCGACCCCGCCGACCACGGGCGCGACGAGCACGGCCACCACCCAGAGCGGCCGGGGCATGGTCCGGACCTGCGCGGTGTCCGACCGCACGATGTCGAGGACGCAGTAGATGGTGAACGCCAGCACGATCGCTGCCGGGATCAGCCTCACGTCGTCTCCTCCGTCGGGTGGTCGGTGCCCCCATGATCGCCCAGGTGCGCCCCTGCTGCGTCCCCGGGGGACAGCAGGGCGACCGCTGCCACCCGGTCGGGCTTGCCGACCCCGGTGGTCGGCAGCCGGTCGACGTGGCGGAGCAGCCGGGGGACGGCCGCCGCGCCCAGGCGGTCGCGCACCGCGTCCTGCAGCGCACGTGCGGCGGTGGGCCCCGCGTCGGGGCCGACGACCAGGGCCGCGACCACCGACCCCCACCGCTGCGAGGGGACGGCCACGACCAGGCAGTCGCGGGCGCCGGCCTCGCGCAGCACCCGGTCGACCGCGTCGAGCGCGACGTTGACGCCGCCGGAGGTGACGACGTCGTCGGTGCGTCCGAGCAGCTGCAGCAGGCCTTCGACGAGCACGCCGCGGTCGGCGGTGCGGAACCGCCGCACCCCGGCCACGACCTCGAAACCCTCGTCGGAGGGACCGGACGGCGCCCCTGACGAGGGTGCGGCGGGACGCCGGTACCCGCGGGCGACGACGGGGCCCGTGACGACCACGCGGCCGGTCGAGGCGTCCGCGCCGGCGGCACCCGCGGCCCCCGCCCCGGGCGGCCACGGCTCCAGCGC
>NZ_JBBEOI010000467.1 GCF_037860755.1 Aquipuribacter hungaricus
GGCCTCCGACTTCCCGGGGCCTGCGCGGCCCGTGACCGGCACCGTCCGCGGAGCCCGTCCGGCTCAGCCGCCCCCGGTCCAGCGGTAGCCGTTCTCCGGCCGCCCGGCGCCGCCGTAGCGCGGCCGCACCACCGCCCGACCCTGGTGCTCGAGGTGCTCCAGGTAGCGGCGCGCACTCACCCGCGCGATGCCGCACCGCCCGGCCACCTCGGCCGCGGACAGGTCCGCGGGGGCCTGGTCCCGCAAGGCCTGCACGACCACGGCCAGGGTCCGGGTCGACAGCCCCTTGGGAAGGTCGTCGGCGAGGACGCCGCCCTGGCGGCCCCGCAGCAGCCGGTCCACGTCGGCCTGGTCGGCCACCGAGGCCGCGCCCCGCAGCCGCGCCCGGTGCTCCGCGTAGCCCTGCAGCCGGTCGCGGAAGGCGGCGAGCGCGAACGGCTTGACCAGGTAGTGCACGACCCCGCCCGCCATCGCCTCCCGGACCGTGTCGACCTCGCGGGCGGCGGTCACGGCCATGACGTCCACGTCGAGGCCCTCGGCGCGCAGCCGCCGCAGCACCTCGGTGCCGGAGACGTCGGGCAGGTGGACGTCGAGCAGCACGAGGTCCGGGCGCAGGTCGCGCACGGCGGGCAGGACGTCGCCGCCGCGGTGGACGACCCCGACGACGCGGAAGCCGGGCACGGAGTCGGTGTAGCCGCGGTGGACGGCCGCGACCGCCTCGTCGTCGTCGACGACGAGGACCCGGATCCCGCCCGGGACCGCGGGGCCGACGCTGTGCTGCGTCACGGCACGGTGACCGTGGCGCCGGGGACGCCGGCGCGGTCGTCGGCTCCGCCTGTCCGCACCTCCGCGCCGCGCGGGGGCATGCGGACCTCGACCCGCGCGCCGCCCGCCGGGGAGACGCCCACCACCGCGGAGCCGCCAAGTCGGAGGCCA
>NZ_JBBEOI010000468.1 GCF_037860755.1 Aquipuribacter hungaricus
GGCTGGCCGCCGGAGCGGTCGGTGCCGAGCAGGGCCGCCGCGACGAGGCCGCGCCACGCGGTCGCCAGGTCCGGGCCCGCCGTCCCGCCCGGCGCGTCTGTGGCGTCCGCCTGGTCGGTCACGGCCGCACCTGCTCCGTGTCGAGCACGGCACGCAGCCGCAGCCCGGCGGGCGACAGCTCGCCCGCCACGGTCGACGGGTGGCCGCCCGACGCCGCGAGCCATCCCAGCGGGGCGTCCGCGCCGAGCAGGGGCAGGCCGGCGCCGTCCGCGTCGACGGCCGTCCACCCTGCAGGCCCGCGGGCCGGACGGACGCCGGACAGGACGACGGGGACGGCCCTCACCCACGGGTCGCGCGCCAGTGCCGCGGCGAGCGTGGCGGTCGCCCGCGCCACGGTGACCCCCCGGGCGCGGTCGCCGTCGTTCTCCGTCGACGCGCCGCGGCGCTCGCCGACCACCGCGCGCAGCGGTCGGCCGGGGTGCACGTGCAGGTCGGCGTCGAGCACCTGGCCCGGGAGCAGGCCGGTGTCCGGCGGCTGCCCCCCGACGCCCCACGCCAGGACGTACAGGTCGTGCCCGGTCGTCGTGCCGTGCACGTGGGCGCGGCGGGTCAGCAGCCGGCCGTCGGCCTCGTCCACCTGCCAGGCGACGAGCCACCGGTCCGGGATGCCGGGCGTGGCCAGGACGTCCCCGGTCGAGGTGCTCCACCCCACCCGGCTCCGCACCACCTCGGCCGCGACCCTGCCGGCTGCCACGCCACCCGCGACGGTGCGCCAGGCGGTCACGAGCAGCGCGAGCCTGGCCATCCCGGCCAGCACGCGGTCGGGCCAGCGGTCGTCGCCGGCGCCCCAGGGCAGGTCGCGGACCAGGGCGGCCGCACCGGAGGCCTGCGCGTCGACCAGCCGCGCGGCGACCCGGGCGGACTCCGCGGGGCCGT
>NZ_JBBEOI010000469.1 GCF_037860755.1 Aquipuribacter hungaricus
GGCCCGGGGGGGCGGCGCGACGGCCTGCCGCAGCGCCGACGCCAGGCGCTCCCGGGCCGCCTGCCGGTTCTGCCGCTGCTGGCGGTGCTCGGACGCGACGACGGTGAGCACGCCGCCGACGAGCCGCCCCTCGAGCCGCTGCGCGAGCCGGTCCCGCTGCACGTCCGACAGCCCGGGGACCTCCAGCGGGCGCACCGACAGCTCGACCCGGCTGTCCGCGGTGTTGACGCCCTGCCCCCCGGGGCCGGACGACCGGCTGAAGCGCCAGGCCAGCATCCCTGCGGGCACGACCAGGCGGTCGCTGACCCGTAGGTCGCCGGACGGGTCGTCGGTGGGCACGCGCCAGTGTCCCGCGCCCCGGCCGCCGACCGCCGCCCCGGGAGCGGCCCCGACCTCAGGCCGGCGGGGACCAGCCGGTCCGCGCCGCCCAGGCCTGCATCTGCGGCCACGCCACGTCGGTGAACCACGGCTCCTTGGCGGCGGCGTAGTCCTCGCGCCGGTCGTGCTGTGCGGCCAGGCGCTGCTTGAGCGCCGCGTAGCCGTCGCGCTCCCCCGGCTCGGCCCGCAGCCAGTCCCGGCAGAGCAGGGCGTAGCGGGCACCGGGCGAGCCGGCCGCCCGGACGTGCAGGTTCACGGCCCGGCCGGGGTCGGCGCTGCCGTGCAGCCGCTTCTCCCAGCCGCCCGTCCCGGCCCCGGGCTTGGGGGTGTCGGACACGACGCCCTCGTGGCGCGGGAAGCCGGCGGTCGCGAGCCGGTCGGCGACGGCGTCCGCCGCCGCGAGGTCCGGGACGACGAGCTGGAGGTCGACGACGTCCTTGGCGGGCAGCCCGGGCACCGCGGTGGAGCCGGTGTGGTCGACCCGCACGGCGGCTTCCCCGGCCGCCCGGGCCACGCGCGCCGCCAGCCGGGCGCCGGCCGCCTGCCAGGCGGGGTC
>NZ_JBBEOI010000470.1 GCF_037860755.1 Aquipuribacter hungaricus
GCCGCCACCGCGCCTGCCGCGCCCGGCGACCCCGCCGACGGGTCGGGGGCCGACGAGGCGGGCGTCGAGGTCACGTCCCTCCTGCCGGCCGAGCTGCGGCCCGGGGGGCGCGTGACGGTGCGCGGCCGGGTGTCCGGCGGTGAGGACGGGCTCGTCGGGGCCCGGGTCGAGCTGCGGCGCGCCCCGGTGCGGAGCTCGTCGGTCTCCTCGCTGGAGCGCTGGACCGCCCCCGTGGACGAGCAGGCGGCCCCTGCCGCCGACCCCGACGACCCGGGTGGCGCCGGCGGCACCAGGGGCGGGGCAGGCGGCACGGCCGGCGGTGTCGACGACCCGGCCGAGGACGCCCGGACCGAGGTCGTCGTGCAGGTGGGCGACGTGCCCGCCGGCGAGGTCGTCCCGTTCGTCGCGGTCGTCGAGGCCTCCGCGACGGGGCTGCGCAGCACGGCCGGGGCGGCCGGCGCGTACGGGCTGCAGGTGCTGCTGCTCGACGAGGCCACGACCGAGGGGGCCGACGGACCGGGGCCGGTGGACGACGAGCGCGGCTTCCTCGTCTGGACCCCGGAGGTGGACGTGGCTCCCACCCGCCTGGTGACCACGGTGCCGCTGCAGGGACCCCCCCCGACCACGACGACCGGGCTGCCGGAGGAGCAGGAGCTGCTCGACGCCCTCGCCCCCGGGGGCAGGCTCGACCGGTTGCTGCCGGCCGCCGCCGTGCTGGACGCGGGCTGGGTCGTCGACCCGGTGCTGCTCGCGGGTGCCGCCGCGGCCGCCGGCACCACCGATCCCGGGGCTCCCGCCCCGACCACGCCGGACGACCCGGCTGCGACCGCCGCGCCCGGTGACGAGCCGGGCGACGCGGCCGAGGCCGCAGGTGGGTCGGCGGGTGACGCGGCAGGCGGTGCC
>NZ_JBBEOI010000471.1 GCF_037860755.1 Aquipuribacter hungaricus
GCGTCGCCGACCCCCGGGGGCAGCGGCGCCCGGAGCACCCGCACGGGCTCGTCACCGGGGCGTCGTCGCTGGGTGGGCACGCTCCCATGGTGCTCGCCCCCGGGGCCGGCGGTCGAGCGCCCGTGCGCCGGCGGTCGAACCGGGTCTCAGCCCCCGACGGTCCTGGCCGTCGGCGCGGGCACGCGGACGTCGGCGTCGGCCGCGTCGGAGGGCGTCGTGATCGTCAGGGAGGCGATGGCCAGCAGGCCCGCGAGCAGCAGCGGCGGGCCCATCCGGCGGGAGGTGCGGCGAGGACGGCGGGTGCGGCGGCGGGGCGTGATCGCCGCGCGCGCCCCGACGTCCGCGCGGTGACGGGCGGTGCGTCGTGCTGGCATGCGGTGGCTCCTCGAGAGACGTCCGTGGCTCCTCGTCAGGGCCCCCGCCCCCCGGACCCGCGGCTGCGGGACACCCCACGGAAGCACGGGCGGGCGAGGAGGGCCAAGTCGGCGTACCCGCCCCTGACCTGCGGTGACGTCCGGTGCACCGGCTGTGCGCAGCTCGTGGCTGTCCGTGGGGCGGCCGTCGCGGGCAGTCGCAGACCCGCGGTCCGGGGGACTGCCGGGACGCACCAGCGCCCCCGGCCGGGAGACCGGGGGCGCTCGTCGTGCGTGGTGCGGGTGGTGGCGGTGCTGCCGGTGCTGCGCTCAGCCGAGCCGCAGCTGCTGGCCGATCCGGATGAGGCCGGGGTTGGCGCCGACGACGTCGCGGTTGGCGGCGTACAGCGACTGCCAGGTCGTGCCGTTGGCGCGGGCGATCGAGCCGAGGGTGTCCCCCGAGCGGACCGTGTAGACCCGGCCCGACGGCGCCGCGGGGGCGGCGGGGGCCGGCTGCGCGGCGGGCGCGGTGGGGGCGGGCGCGGGGGC
>NZ_JBBEOI010000472.1 GCF_037860755.1 Aquipuribacter hungaricus
CGGCCGACGCCGCGGCCGCGACGGGCGGCAGCGCGGCCGCGAGCGTGCCGGTGAGGACGGGCAGCACCCCCCCGGCGCCGGTCAGCGCCGCGGTCACGGGGGCCGCCAGCACCGACAGGACGGACGTCGCGTCCCCCAGGGAGACCAGCACACGGGTGAGCGAGGTCGCCTGGCCGGCGGCGAGCCCGCCGAGGGTGCCGCTGATCGTCAGGGTCTGCAGGCCCAGGCCGAGCACGGTCACCCCGGAGGTGACGACGACCGTGGCCGCCCGCACCGTGGCGTCCACGGTGGCCGCGACCGTCGACGACCATGCCCCCAGCAGCGCGTCGACCCGGGCCGAGACGGCTGCGGCGGTGGCCGCGTCGAGGGTGACGCGGGTGCCGGGGGCGCGGCCGTCCAGGCCGCCCGCGAGCGCGGCGAGGTCCACGCGCACCCGGCCGGCGGCCAGGTCGACGGAGACGACACCGTCGGTGAGGGTCTGCTGGAGCAGCGGCGCGACCGCGGCGGGGACGTCGACGGTGACGGTGGCGGTGCTCGTCTGCAGCACCCCTCCCAGCAGCGACAGCAGCCTGCTGGACGCGGTCGACGCGAGCGGGCCCTGCAGCGCCACGGCCCGCGCACCGGCGCTGGCCGCGGCCGCCTGGGCCTGGGCGCGCAGCGCCACGACGGCGGGGCTGTCGGCCTCGAGCACCAGGCCGGCGACCCCGTACCCGCGGGTGAGCCAGGTGCGGGACTCGTCGCGCTCGCAGCCGTCCAGCGTCGCCCCGGCGCCGACCGCGCCGACCCGCAGCCGCAGGCCCGCCAGGCCCGCGGTCCCCGGTGCCAGCGCGGCGAGGTCGACGGTGGCCGGGCCCGGTAGCAGCGACGCGCCGGCCCCGGACGCGCCGACCAGCAGGGCG
>NZ_JBBEOI010000473.1 GCF_037860755.1 Aquipuribacter hungaricus
TCGTGCTCGGCACGGCGGCCCTGGTCGGCCGCGTCGCGGCGGCCCGCGAGGAGGTGCTGCTGCTGCCCGGGCGCCCCGCGCCGCAGGTGTGGGCCGAGCACATGCACTCGGTCGCCTGGGCCGTGGAGACGACGGGCCGGACGCGCCTGGCCGCGGCGGCGCAGCTGGACCTGCTGCGCAGCCTCGACGCGGCCGGCGTCACCCCGGCCGCCCTGCTCGGCGGGGTGTGGAACGCCTGCAGCGCCGCCGTCGCCGCGCAGGTCGTCCTCGACGTGCTCCCCAACGAGACCCACGACGTCCTCTGCGCCGACCTGCTCGAGGTGCTGCCGGGCTAGCCCCCTCCCGCCGGACGCTCAGGTCCGGGCCCCGCCTGCCGATGAGACGGGTGCGGCTGCCCACCCGGGCGGCCCGGCAGAGCGGAGGGCCCCGGTGGCACCCACCACGGAGCGCATCAAGGTCGTCGTCGTCGACGACTCGGTCGTCGTGCGCCGGCTCCTCAGCGACGTCCTGCAGAGCGACCCCGAGATCGAGGTCGTCGCGACCAGCTCCAACGGCCGGCTCGGCGTCGAGGCCGTCCGTCGGCTGCGCCCCGACGTCGTCGTCATGGACATCGAGATGCCCGTCATGGACGGCATCCAGGCGGTCCGCGAGATCCGCACGACCGACCGGCGCACCCCCATCATCATGTTCTCCACGCTCACCGAGCGCGGCGCCCGCGCCACCTTCGACGCCCTGGACGCCGGCGCCACGGACTACGTCACCAAGCCCGGCCAGGCCTCCGCGGTCGGCTCCGGCCTGGAGTCCGTCCGCGTCGAGCTGATCCCGCGCGTGCGGGCCCTGGCCGGTCGCGGCCCCCGCCCCACCCCCGGCCGCGCGCCGGCCCGCCCGGCCCTGGTC
>NZ_JBBEOI010000474.1 GCF_037860755.1 Aquipuribacter hungaricus
CGCGGCGCCGGACGGCGGGCGGCAGGGCGAGCAAGGGCGCTAGCGGGACGTCGACGGGGGCGGGCGCCCTCGTGGCCCTGGACCGGTCCGGGGCGTCCGGGGCGTCCGGGGCGTCCGGGGCGTCCGGGAGGAGCGCCGCGGCCTCGCGGGCGGCCCAGGCGTCGAGGGCGTCGGCGTCCTCGCGGAGCAGGTCGGCGCTGCGGGCCAGCGACGTCGTCGCGGCGGGGCCGAGGACGTCGACGAGGACAGGGAGGACCTCGGCACGCACCCGGGCCCGCAGCAGCGCGTCGCCGGTCGCCGGGCCGGCCGTGCTCCTCCGGTCGGTGCTGCTCTCGGGGCTGAGGTCGAGGCTCGCATCCGGACCGGCAGCGGGGTCGGGGCCGTTGCCGGGGTCGTGCCAGGGCAGGCCCAGGTCGGGCAGCGAGGGGCAGGCGGCACGGACCACGTCCCGGCGCAGCCCGAGCAGCGGCCGGACGAACGGGCCCCGGCGGGCGGGCATCCCCGCCAGCGACCGGGCGCCCGAACCGCGGGCGAGGCCTAGGAGCACCTGCTCGGCCTGGTCGTCGAGGGTGTGCCCGAGGAGCACGACCGGGGCGCCGTCGCGGGCCGCGGCCTCCTCCAGCGCGCGGAGCCGGGCGGTGCGGGCGGCCTCCTCGGGTCCCCCGGCCCACCCCCCGCCGGCCGTCCGGGCAGGGACCACCCGGACGGTGCGGACCCGGGAGGCACCCAGCAGCAGCCCGGCGCGGGCGACCGCGACGGCCACCGCGGCGGTGCGGGGGTGCCAGCCGTGGTCGACGCACACGGCGCTCACCCGCAGCCGGAGCGGGCCGGCGACGGCGTCCGCCGCGTCGAGCAGCGGGAGGGAGTCCGCGCCGCCGCTCACCCCGAAAGTCG
>NZ_JBBEOI010000475.1 GCF_037860755.1 Aquipuribacter hungaricus
GGCCTCCGACTTGGCGGTCAGCGGGACCTGGCGGACGCGCGGCCGGTGCACGTGGGCCACCAGGGCCCGCAGGCCGACCAGGACCGCGACGACGCCGCCGACGGCCAGCGCCCACGGCCAGGCCGGGGCGTCCGGTGCGGAGGCGAGGACGGCCAGGTCGACCTGCCCGGGGGCGCCCGGCCAGCGGCCCAGGCCCCAGACGACGAGCGCGCCGGAGACGGCGAGGACGACCAGGGCGAGGACCGCCAGGACGGTCCGGTCGAGGGCGACCAGGCGGCGGCTCACGAGCGGGCCCCGTGCACATGGACGCCGACCCGGGGGGCGGGCTGCAGCCCCTCCAGCCGCGCAGCCACGCGCTGGGCGGTGGAGGCCGTGAGGGAACGCACGTCGTGGGCGTCGCGCGGGTCGACGGTGACGTGCACCGCGACCCGGCGGCGGTCGGCGCGGCCGCGGGAGGAGAGGACCTCGTCCTCGCCGAGCGCGGTGTCGGCCGCCAGCCGGGCGACCGAGCCCGGGTCCAGGTCGAGCGGGACGCCGCGGCCGGCGGGGTCGACGAGCCGGACGGTCCGCGCGGGGCGGGGCCGCAGGGCGACGAGGAGGAGCAGCAGGCCGACCACCAGGCCCGCGGCGCCCGCGGCGACCGCGGTGGTGCCGGGCACGACCTCGGTCGCCGAGGCCAGGAGCGGGGCGGCCCAGGGCTCGCCGGGGACGACGACCTGGCCGCCGACCTCGCGGCCTGCCGTCACCTCGCGCAGGGCCAGCAGGCCGAGCGCGACCAGGGCGAGGCAGAGCAGCGTCGCCAGCACGGCGGCGGCGGGGACGCCGGCCGGGGCGGCCGCGGGGGGCAGCACCTCCGACGCGGGCGCCGGGGCAAGTCGGAGGCCAAG
>NZ_JBBEOI010000476.1 GCF_037860755.1 Aquipuribacter hungaricus
GGACGAGGCTGCGCGGGTCCGGGCCGGCGGCGCCGGGGCGGGCCGAGGCGCGGCCGACGGGCTCGCGCAGGTCGACCACCGACGGCCGGCGACCGCCCACGAGCTCACGGCCGGCGAACTCGCGCACGGCCTGGCTCACGGGGTGGCGGGGCTGCTCGAGCACGAGCGGCACGCCGCGGTTGACCGACAGCGGGACGTCGCGGCTGCTCGGCACCATCCCGCTGATCCGCCAGCCGAGGGTCCGCTCCACCTCGCGCACGGCGAGCCCGACGTCGGAGTCGGAGCGGTTGAGGACGACGCGCCAGCGCTCCTCGGGCAGGCCCAGCTGCTCGAGCGTCTCCAGCGTGATCTTGAGGTGCTTGAGCGCGGGGATCTCCAGGGCGGCCAGCAGGACGACGGTGTCCGCAGCCTCCAGAGCCGCCAGCACGTGGGCGTCCAGGGCGGTGGGGGTGTCGACGACGACGTGGTCGACCGCGTGCCGGAGCGCCTCGAGCACGGACTCCACGAGCTCGACGGGCACCGACGCGGCCCGGCCGGGCTGGGCCGGGGCCAGCAGCGCGCTGAGACCGGGTGAGTGGGGGGTGAGCAGGGCGCGCAGGGCCTCCGGGCCCATCGGCTCGCCGTCGGGAGCGGGGGCGTCGGCCAGCGTCGTCACGGGGAACAGGTTGAGCGCGATCGCCACGTCCCCCAGCGACAGGTCGAGGTCGACGAGCACGACGCTGCGGCGGCCGCCGTCGGCGAGCGCGGCGGCGAGGTTGGTGCAGAACGTCGTCGTGCCCGAGCCGCCCTTGGCGGAGAAGACGGTGACGACGCGCCCGCGGGCCGGCCGGCGCTCGGCGGCAGGCCGGCGCACCGCGAGGGGGTCGACGGGGGTGGGCA
>NZ_JBBEOI010000477.1 GCF_037860755.1 Aquipuribacter hungaricus
GGCCCGCTGCCGCTGGCCGGGGCCTACGTCGCCGTCGCGGTCCTCACCGGGGTGGCCGCCGTCCTCGGCGGCACCGTGGCCGGGACCGTCTCCGACCGCCGGGCCGGCCGGCCCGCCCGGGCGCTGCTGTGGGTCGCCGTCCTCGCCGGGCCGCAGCTGGTCGGGGTGCTGCCCCTGCTGGGCGCCACCGCGCTGCGCGGGCCGGTGGGGGCGTGGGCCGGGTTCTGGCTGGACCCGGTGGCCCGCGGCGCGTACGTCGTGGCGGCCACCGTCGCGCTCGCCTGCGTCCTCCTCGCGCCCGTCCTCACCGGGGCGGCGGCGTCACGGGCGGCGCGCGCCGCGGTGGCGCTCGCGGCGGCGGGCTCGGCGCTGGTCGGGCTCGGCGGGACCGCGCTGGCCCTCGGCCAGGAGCGGCTGCTCACCACGGTCAACGACGGACTGCAGGTGGTGCCCGGCGGGCTGTCGCGCATCCTCGGCATCACCGTGCACCTGGGTGTGCCGGAGGTGCTGCCGACGGCGGGCCTCCTGGCGGGCGGGGCCGCGTGGACCGCGGCCCTCCTGCTGCTGGTGGCCGGGCGCCGGCCGTGGCGCCCGCCCGGGCCTGCCCCCGCTCAGCCCCCCTCGACGCTCTCGGCGAGCGCCATCCAGTCCGCCTCGACCTGATCCTTCTCCTGCACGACGGCGCGCAGCCGGGTGTCCAGCGCGAGCACCGCGTCCGGGTCGGTGGCGGCCTCGGCCAGCTCGGCGTGCAGGCCGCGCTCCTGCTCGTCGAGGCGGGCCAGCCGGCGCTCGAGCCGGGTGAGCTCCTTGCGTGCGGCCCGGGCGGTCGCCGCGTCGACCGGGGCGCCCGCCCCGGCCGCGGAGCCG
>NZ_JBBEOI010000478.1 GCF_037860755.1 Aquipuribacter hungaricus
GCTACGATCCGACTTGGACAGGTCGCTGCCCGTGGGCGCGGTGACGCCGGGGGCGGGGACCGTGGTCTCGGCGGCGCGCCGGGCGGTGGCCTCGGCGGCGGCCATCGCCTGCTCGACGGCGACGCGCTCGGCCTCGGCGCGCTCGCGGTCGACGGTCTGCACGAGGACGGCGTCGGAGGTGGCGAGCAGGTCCTCGCGGGCGCGGAGGGCGGCCTCGGTGGCGGCACGGCGGCGTCCGGCCTCGGCCTCGAGCACCGCACGGTCACGGCGGAGCTGCTCGACCTCCGTGGAGGAGGCCACGGCGTCGTCCACCCGCCCGCGGGCGCGCTCGACGGTGGCGGCGTCGGAGCCCAGGACCGCACGGGCGACCTGCAGTCCCGAGGCGGCGCGGGCGATCCCGGCAGCGGGGCTGACCGGTGCGGGGGACGCGACCGACCCGTCTGCCGGTGCGGGCCGGGCGCCGGCGGTGGACCCGGCGAGCACGGTCCAGGCGATCTCGGTGGTGCCGCCGGCCCGGTACAGCGCGCGGACCCGGCGGGTGGCCGCCGCACGCTCGGAGCGGAGGTCCTGTCCGGCGTCGTCGAGGGCGACCTGGGCCTGAACCTCGCGGGCCACGAGGACGTCGAGCTCGGAGCGGACCTCGTTCCAGTCCTCGGACGCGACCTCGGCCTGCACCTCGAGGTGGTCGACCTGAGCGGTGAGGGCCGCGACCTGGGCGCGCAGGTCGGTGCTGCCGGCGGCCGCGTCGAGGACAGGGACCGTGAGGTCGGGCTCCGGAGCCGGGGCGGACGGTGCTGGCGGGGGGGCCGGCGCTGCCGCGGCGGACGGGGCGGCGGCAGAGGGGGCGAAGTCGGAGGCCAA
>NZ_JBBEOI010000479.1 GCF_037860755.1 Aquipuribacter hungaricus
GACTTTGACGACCACGCCGTCCAGCGCGGTGACGCTGAGCCAGCTGCCGCCGGCGTCGGCCGCCAGGCGCACCACCTCGACGTCCGGGCGCGCGCAGCGGGCCAGCAGGGCGGCCGCGTCCGGCAGGTCGGTGGCGACGACGTCGGCCACCTCCAGCAGGGCGGCGGCGCGCAGCGTGAGCAGGCCCGGGTCGCCCGGTCCCGCCCCGACGAAGGCGACGTGCGACCGGGTCCCCCCGGTCGGGGGACGGAGGCTGCCTCGTGTGCTCATCGGACGAACTCCTCTGTCTCGGTGCCGTGCCCTGGTCGTGCCGTGAGCAGCTCGTGGCCTGCTCTCGCCCCTACCTCGTCCGCCTGGTCCGCCGCCCCCGTCGTGCGGGAGCGGACGATCCGTGGCGCCGTCGTACCGGTGCCGTCCGGGGCGCCCGGTGCCGGGTCGTGCCCGGCGACCGCCCCCCGCAGGTCGAGCACGCCCTCGACCACCGTCGCGAGCGCCCCGACCGGGGCGCTGCAGCCGACGTCGAGCACACGCAGCAGGCTCCGCTCGGCGGTGACCGCCGCGCGGGTGTCCGCGTGGTCGAGCGCGGCCCGGACCCGCCCGGTGAGCGGGTCGTCCTGCCGGGTCTCCACGGCGAGCGCGCCCTGGCCCGGGCAGGGCAGGAGCACGTCGGTGCCGAGCACCTCGGTGACCTCGCCCTCGCGGCCGAGCCGCCGCAGCCCCGCGAGCGCGAGGACGACGGCGTCCAGGTCGGTGCCGACGCGGGCGAGCCGGGTGTCGACGTTGCCGCGCAGGCCGCCGACCTCCACCCGCCGGCCCCGGCGTGCGGCGTCGGCCAGGAGCATCGCGGCGCGCCGCGGCG
>NZ_JBBEOI010000480.1 GCF_037860755.1 Aquipuribacter hungaricus
CGGGCGACGCGGCCGCCGCGGCCCCGGCGAGCGCGGTCACGCCCGCGGCCGCCCGCATGAACCCCCGCCTGCCGAGACCCTCGACGAGGACCTCCCGTGCGCGTGCCGCCTGCTCCTGCTGCTCCGTCATGCCGTGCTCCTCTGCCGGGGGTCGCACCCGGGTGCCCCGGGCGCCGCGGCGATGTCTACGCGCACGCGGTTTCCGCGGTGTTGCCGTCGTGTGACCGGCGGCAGCCGTCGGCGCGGCCGGGGCCGGCGGCGCCAGCGGCGGGGTCAGCGGTGGCGCCGACCGGCGCGCCACACCTGGACGGGCCGCAGGTCGTCGTCGACGACGAGGACGTCGGCGCGCGCGCCCGGCGCGAGCCTGCCGGCACCGGAGGACCGGTCGAGGCCGAGCAGGGCCGCCGGGACCCTCGACGCGGCGGCGGCCGCGACCGGCAGGGGGACGCCCGCCTGCTGCACCGCGAACCGGAGGACGTCGAGCAGCGCGCCGCTGCCCCCCGCGACCGCGCCGTCGACGGTCCGGGCCACCCCGTCCCGCACCTGGATCCCGACGGCACCGAGGACGTGGTCCCCGTCCGGGAGCCCCGCGGGCGGCACGGCGTCGCTGACCAGGGCCACCCGGCCGGGCACGAGCGCGAGGACGGCCGCGACGGTGCCGGCGTCGACGTGGATGCCGTCGGCCACGAGCTCGACGACGGCCGCGTGCCCGGCGGCGGCCTGCAGCGCCGCCGAGGCCACGGAGGAGTCCCGGTGCCCCCACGGACGCATGGCGTTGAACAGGTGGGTCGCGGAGCCGGCGCCGGCCGCGAACGCCGCGGCCGCCGTGGCGTGGTCGGCGTCGCTGTGCCCGAGC
>NZ_JBBEOI010000481.1 GCF_037860755.1 Aquipuribacter hungaricus
CAGGTCGTGGGCGGCCACGAGGTCGGGGGCGCGCGGGCCCGCGTCGTCGGGCAGCCGCACCCGGCCGCGGGCCAGGATCACCACGTCCACCCGCGCCCCCAGCTCGACCGCCAGCGCCTCCGTGGCCGCGACGTCGTCGGGGCCGCGGACGTCGACGAGCGCGGCCACGACGTACCGGTCCCGCGGCCGGAGCGCGTGCAGCGCCCGCAGCGTGTTCCGGGCCGTGCGCCCGGTGGACAGCTCGTCGTCGACGAGGACGAGCGGCGCCTCCCCGAGCAGCCCGGCCAGCACGTCGGCGTCGGGCAGCAGCAGGTGCCCGGTCGCGTGCGAGTGCTCCTCGTCGAAGCCGGCCGCGGCGGCCGCGCCCGGCACCCGGCGGCGGGTCGAGTGCAGGTGCGCCGCGCGCAGCACCTCGGCCACCTCGTGAGACAGCCCGGTGGCGGTCTCCGCGTAGCCGAGGACGGCCGCCCCGACCGGGGGAGCCCCGGCCACCAGCGAAGCCACCGCCGCGTCGAGGCGCTCCAGCAGGGCCTCCGACGGCTCCCCCGCCGGGTCGAGGGCGTCGACGAGCAGCGCCGCCGCGCCGTCGAGGTCCGTGGGCGGCTCCTCCCCCGCCAGCTGGTCGGCGACGAGCAGGCCGAGCAGCCGGGCCGCGGATCGGACGAGCCGGGGGTCGGTGGGCACGTGCTTGCCGAGCACGGTGGAGACCAGCAGGTGCGGGCGGCGCGGGTTGCGTCGCAGGGCGAGCCCGGTGAGCAGCCGGACGTCGGCGACCGGCCCGCCCGGGACCGGCTCGACGGCCACCCCGAGCGCCGCGGACACCCACGCGCCGGTCCAGCCGGCGGGCGCGCCCTGC
>NZ_JBBEOI010000482.1 GCF_037860755.1 Aquipuribacter hungaricus
TGGCCGACAACGCGCTGACGACCGTCGGCTAGGCCCGACCGGGCCAGCATCTGGTTCAAGACGCGCGTTAGGTCGACGACTCTTCGCAGAGGTGCACGTAGACGCGGCCCAGGATGGAGCTCACCGACACCGGACACCGGACACCAGACAGCGGCACCGTCGCGGTCGTCGTCGTCTGTGGCGGGTCGTGTGCGACAGCGGGCGGGGTGCTGTGTGGGGCCGGTCCGGTGTGGCGATCCCGGACCGGCAGTCGTCGCCCGGCCGGCTCGCCGGGACACGCCGGTCCCGTGTCGCCAGCTTGTAAGCAGGGCTCTGCCCAGCGGGGCGCGATGATCGGGTGATGTTGCTGCGGTGGTTGGTCGGTGAGTGCTTACGACGGCGTCGCCTGGCCCAGGGGCGGACGCTGCAGGAGGTCGCCGAGCTGGCCGGGATCTCGCTGGGCTACCTCTCTGAGGTCGAGCGGGGGCGCAAGGAGCCGTCCTCGGAGGTGCTCGCCGCGATCTGCCGCGCCCTGGGCCTGGACCTGGAGGACTTGGTCGAGGAGATGCGCGAGATGCTGCACCGCTGGAAGCTGCCCGAGGACCCTGAGCTCCAGAACAGGGTCGCCCTTGCTGCTTGAGGTCTGCGGGAGCACCCGCTCACCCCTGAGCGAAGTCGGGCACCGGGGCGGGGACCGCTGCCTAGCGTCGGTGCCATGGAGACCGTGGACGTCCTCGAGCTCGCACCTGACCTGCACCGCGTGCGCCTGAGCGGCGGTGGCGCGCACCTGCTGAACGCCTACCTGTGGCTCGGGCCCGACGGGGTCACCATGATCGACACCGGCGCCCCGGGGTCTGCCGGCCAGCT
>NZ_JBBEOI010000483.1 GCF_037860755.1 Aquipuribacter hungaricus
GGCTGGTGCTGCCGGGCAGGGCGGCGGTGCCGTCGCGCAGCTGGGCGAGCCCGTCCGCGAGGGCCTGGGCCCCCTCGGCGCTGGCGCCCGCCCCGGAGGCGAGCTGGTCGCTGCCGTCGGCGAGCTCGGCGGTGCCGTCGCTCAGCCCGTCGAGCCCGTCGGCGAGCTGCCGGGCGCCCTCGTCGGTGGCGGCCAGGCCGTCGGCGAGCTCGCCGGAGCCGGTGCCGATCTCCCCGGCGCCCGCGGCGGCCTCGGACAGCGAGGTCCGCACGCCGGAGAAGCCGACGTAGAGCCCGTCGAGGTAGGTGGTCGTCAGCTCCTCGCCCAGCGTGGCGGCGACCACCCCGCCGACGAGGGCGGCGACCGCCCCGTCGCCGACCGGCCCGGCCTCCGCCGTCCGGACGTCGACGGTCGCGCCGGTGGCGTCGGCCGGGTCCGTCGCCGACAGCGAGGTCGCAGCGGCGCTGAAGTCCTCGGGGATCGTCACCACGGCGGCGTAGCGACCCTCGGCGAGACCGTCCTCGGCGCCGTCGGCGTCGGTGAGGGTCCAGGTGAGGTCGCTCGGCAGGCCCTCCCCGTCGACCTCGGGCAGCGGCTCGCCGTCCAGGCCGACGCCGGCGGTGAGCGCCGCGACGACCTGGCGGCCCAGCGGCACCGTCTCGCCCTGGACCGTGACGGGCTCGTCGAGGTTGACGACGGCCGCCTCGATCCGGTCGAGGTTGGACGCCGGGTCCGGCAGCCCCCAGGCCACGGCGCCGGCGACGACCGCCGGCACCAGGGCGAGGCCGCCCAGCGTGGCGAGGCGGCGCCAGGGCCGGCGGGCGGCGGGCGCGGGG
>NZ_JBBEOI010000484.1 GCF_037860755.1 Aquipuribacter hungaricus
CAGCTGTCGGCGGCGTGCACCTCGGCGCGGGGGACGGCCCGCGCGACCAGGGCGGCCACCGGGGCGACGCCGCAGCACGCCTCGACGAGGACGCCTGGGCGGTCGCGCCCTGCCGCGACCTCGACCAGCGCCCCCGCGGCGAGGCGTGCGAGCACCGCGGTGCGCTGCCGGGGCACGAACACGCCGGGACCCACCGCGAGGTCCAGGCCGTTCAGCCGCACCCGTCCCACCACCACCTCCAGCGGCTCGCCCGCCAGGCGCCGGCGCGTCCACGCCTCCCGCTGGACGGGGTCGGCCGCGGCGGCCAGGAGGACGGCCGCCTCATCCTCGGCGAAGACGCACCCGGCGCGGCGCAACCGGTCCACGAGCACGCCCGTCCCGTCGGAGGTGCCACGGCCGGCTGGCTCGGGCACCCCGAGCACCGTGAGCGTGGAGGAGCCGGCCGGGCTCACGCGTCGTACCCGACGTGCAGCAGGCCGTCCTCGGTGCCGACCAGCCGACCGCCGGCGGCGGCCATCGCACCCGCGGCGGCAGCGAGGCGCTGGTAGGCCGCGGCCGCCTGCCCCAGGGAGGTCGACCGGTCCGCGGCGTGGAGGAACGACAGCACCTCCACCGTCCGGACGAGCCGCCCCTCCCTCAGCGCGTGCACGCGCAGCGCGGAGCCGTCGGCCACGACGTCCACGACCGGCCCGACCCGGGCGGGCGCCAGCCCCCAGCGGCGCCCGGACGGCACGTCGCCTAGGCGCCCGAGCACCTCCTGCAGGCGGACCGACGGCCACGGCGGCCCGCCCACCTGGCGCCACCCGTCGCCGTCGTCGGCC
>NZ_JBBEOI010000485.1 GCF_037860755.1 Aquipuribacter hungaricus
TCCGGGCGTCCAGGGCGGTGCGCGCGGCCTCGGCGACGTCGAGGCGCTCGCGGGCGGCGGCCGTGGTGCGGCGGGCCGCGGCGACGGAGGCGCGGGCCTGCTCGAGCACGGCCTCCGCCGCGACCAGCCCGCGTCCGGCCTCGTCGAGGACGGCCTGGCGCTCGAGCAGCGACGGCGCGGCCCCCGACCCGCCGCGCAGCGCGTCGGCGGTGAGCACGTCCCCGACCAGGGTCACGACGGTCACGGCCTCGGCGTCCGCACCGAGGCGCCCGAGCAGCGCGAGCCCGCGGGGCAGGTCGTCGACGACGACGGTGCGGACCAGCCGGTGCCGGGCCCAGGCGGCGACCTCGCCGTCGCCGAGGACGAGCTCGGCGGCGGGGCGGGCGCCCTCGGTGTCCCGCACCCCGTCGAGCTCCCCGAGACCGGGCAGCGGCCGGTCCGAGGCGTGGGGCGTCGCGGAGGGGACGACGAGGGCGACCCGGCCGCCGTCGCGGTCGTGCAGCCGCTCGACCGCCGTGGCGGCCCCGGACAGCGAGGACATGGCGACCGCGTCGGCGTCGGGCCCGAGCGCGGCCGCTACGGCGTGCTCGTGACCGGGCTCGACGCGCAGCAGCGAGCTCAGCAGCCCCAGCACGCCGGCGCCCGAGCCCAGGACCTCGGCGGTGGCGTCGACGGGGACGGTGGTCGAGGCGAGGGCGTCGCGGCGGGCCAGCAGCGCGGCGCGCTCCCGGTCGGCGACCCGCTCCGCCTGCTCCTGCTCGCGCTGGGCGTCGGCGGCGGCGGTGTGCGCCTCGAGCGCGCGCTCGTGGGCGGCGAC
>NZ_JBBEOI010000486.1 GCF_037860755.1 Aquipuribacter hungaricus
AGCGCCCCGACGACGTCGTCGACCGGGCCGCCGCCCAGCACGGCCAGGGCGGCGAGCACCTGCACCTGCGAGCGGGACCGCGCGACGACCGCGGTGACGCCCTGCTCCTCGGCGGCCAGGGCGGCCTGGTGCGCGACCGCCGCCGTCTCCGCGTCGTTGGGCAGCAGGAGCACCCTGCGGCCGCCCTCCCCTGCCGCGACGACGGCCGCGAGCAGGTCGCCGGTGCTGGCCCTCGCCCCCGGTGCGCTCGGGACGACGGTGGCGCCGCCGGCCCGGCACAGCTCCTCGGTGGCCGCGCCCGCCGCGCAGGCGACGACCGCCAGCCCGGGTCCGTGGCCGTGCGCCTGGTCTCGTGGCAGGGCGGCGTCGGCAATTCGCTCGTGCTGCGCGGCGCGGGCGGCGGCGAAGTGGGTGATGCGGACGGCGCTCGGCCGACCCGCCGCGAGGCCGGCCTCGACGGCGGCACCGGGGTCGTCGGTGTGGACGTGCACGTGCCACAGGTCGCCGCCCCCGACCACGAGGACGCTGTCGCCCAGGGCGAGCAGCGCGGCCCGCAGCGTGTCGACGGCGCCCTCGTCGTCAGCCGCGAGCAGGTACATCACCTCGTAGCCGGGCCCGCCGGGCTGCAGGTCGGCACCCGGGACGGCGCCGGGCCCGGGTGCGCCCGCCGGGGTGCCGGTCGCCCCTGGGTCCCCTGGCTCGACCGCCCCGGCGGTGCCGTGGACGACGTCGCGCAGCGCCACCAGCGCCAGCACGAGCCCCGCGCCGCCCGCGTCGACGACCCC
>NZ_JBBEOI010000487.1 GCF_037860755.1 Aquipuribacter hungaricus
CGGGTGCCGGCGCGACGGGGGCCACGGGCGGGAGGGCGGCGCGGTCCTGGCCGCGGCTCGCCTGCGCCTCGTCGCGCGCCGCGAAGGCGGAGGTGTCGAACTGCTGCGTCTCGGCGGTGAGGCTCAGCTCGGCCGGCGTCTCGGGCGCGGCCGTCGTGGCCGGCACGGCGGCGAGGAACAGGGGGCCCGCGAGCATCGTCGCGGCGACCGCGATCCCCACGACGGGGGCTCCCAGGGGTCGCCTGACGGACGCGGTGCGGTGTCGGCCTGAGGCCACGGGCTGCTCCGGAGGTGGTCGGCAGGGTCGAGCCACCATATGCGGTGCCTCCCGGGGCCACGAACCCCCAGGACGCACCTGTGGACGGAGACGGTCGTTACCGTCCTGTTATCGAAAGTGTCACGCCGTGGCCTGACGGGTGCCTCACCGTCACCGTGACCGGCGGGGCGACCACCGTCAGGCCCTGTCGTGACGGGGGTCAGGGGCGGCACGACGTCCCGTCGCGACGGGACGCGGCCGTGACCGGGTGCCGTCGTGACGGGTAGACCGCCGCAGGGTGCGGGTGTGACGGAACCCACACCCGCGCAGAGGTTTGGACGAGGCGAGGAGCGGCTCCGGACGACATCCACGGCCTCCCGGGCCGTCGGCGCGTACCGTCTGCCCGGGCGCCCGCCGGGGGCGCACGGAGGAGGTCGACCGTGGCGCGCACCCTGGCCTGGAGGCCCCGGCGGGGCGGCACCGACGGGAGCGCCGCGACCGCGCACGCCGTCGACCGGCCGCACG
>NZ_JBBEOI010000488.1 GCF_037860755.1 Aquipuribacter hungaricus
GCCGACGCCCAGGGCGCGGCCGCCGCGGCCCCCGCACCCACCGGCTGGGGCGCCGTCCCCACGCCCGAGCTCGAGCAGCGCGCCGGCTCGGCCCTGCTGGCCGGCGACGAGGCCCTGCGGGAGTCCGAGCAGGAGCTCGCCTTCGCACGGGCCCAGTTCGGCGACGCGGGCACGGAGGAGTTCGAGCGCGCGGTCACCACCGCCCGCACCGAGCTCACCGCAGCCTTCGCCGCCCGCCACCAGCTCGACGAGCTGCAGCGGGCCCGCCCCGACGTCCCCGAGCAGGAGCGCCGCCGTCTGCTCGTCACGGTGCTCGAGCGGACCCAGGTCGCCGACGAGGCGCTCGAGGCCCAGGCGGAGTCCATGCGCCGGCTGCGCGACCTCGAGCGGTCCCTGCCGACGCTGCTGCCCGCCCTGGAGTCCCGCACCCAGGCCGTCCGCGCCGAGGTCGACCGCGCCGGGCAGCTGCTGGCCGACCTCGGCGCCTCGTACGACGCGGCCGCGGTCGAGCCGGTCCGCGACAACGCCCGCCACGGGCGCGAGCTCGTCGACTTCGCCGTCGCCCGGCTCGCCGAGGCGCGCCAGCACGTGGCCGCCGGCACCGCTGGCGAGGGTGCGCTCGCCGCCCACGAGGCCGAGGCCGCCCTGGCCCGCGCCGAGGAGCAGGCCCGCGCGGTCGCCGACCTGCAGTCCCACGTCCGCCAGGCGCTGGTCCAGCTGCCCGGCGCCACCGCCGACCTGCGCGCCGACCTGGCGCAGGCCGAGGCCGTCCTGG
>NZ_JBBEOI010000489.1 GCF_037860755.1 Aquipuribacter hungaricus
GGCGGCTGGGGCGGGGGCGGCGCACCGACCGTCGTCGCGCTCACGCGCCGGCCCGCCGGGGACGGGCGGGCAGCTCGACCCGCACGGTGCAGCCGGGCCCGGACGGCACGACGCCGATCCGTCCGCCGTGCAGCTGCACCGCCCACCGCGCGATGGCCAGGCCGAGGCCCGTGCCGCCCGTGCTGGTCGCCGCACCCGGGGTCGTGCCGGAGCGGAACCGCTCGAAGACGGCGTCGCGCTCCCCCGCCGGGATGCCGGGGCCGTCGTCCTGGACCTCGAGGACGACGCCGCCGTCCTCGGCGGGCTGCCCGACGACGGCGACCCGGCCGTCGCGGCTGCCGTGGCGCACGGCGTTGTCGAGCAGGTTGGTGAGGACCTGGCGCAGCCGCGCCTCGTCGGCCCACACCGCCAGGTCGGGGGCGACGAGCACGACGACGGGCGGGACCCCGTGGGCGGCGGCGACCTGGCGGGCGACGTCGTCGGCGAGCGCGCCGACGTCCACCAGGGCCGGGTCGACGAGGCCGTCGGTGCCCTCGGCGCGGGCGAGGTCGAGCAGGTCCTCCACGAGGGCGCCGAGCCGCTCGGCCTGCGCGAGGGTCTGGGCGAGCGCCGGGCCGTCGGCGGGGCGGACGCCGTCGACGAGGTTCTCCAGCTCTGCGCGCAGGGCCGCGACCGGGGTGCGCAGCTCGTGGGCGACGTCGGCGAGCAGGGCGCGGCGCTGGGCGTCGGCGGCGGCCAGCTCGGCGGCCATGCCGGTGAACGCCCGGGCGAGC
>NZ_JBBEOI010000490.1 GCF_037860755.1 Aquipuribacter hungaricus
GCGTCGACCGGCTGGCGCTCGCCCCGGCCGCCGTCGGCCTGGCCGAGGCCACCGGCGCCGAGCTGGCGGGCCTGCAGGCCGAGCAGGCGAGGGCCGGGGACGTCGTCGTCCGCGCCGAGCACGAGCAGGCCGTGGCCGCGGCCGCGGTGGATGCCGGCGAGACAAGGACCGCCCGGTCGCACGAGCACCTGGTCGAGGCGCTCGACGACGACCTGCTCACCCGGACCCCGGGCGAGGTGTGGCGCGCCCGGCTCGCCGCCGCCGACGAGCACGTGGTGCTCCTCGGCGCGGCGGCGTCGGCGCTCGTCGCGCTCCTCGCGGCCGGTGCCGAGGCAGCGCGGGCGGGGGAGGCCGTCGCGGCCTGCGCGGACGAGGCCGGCTGGCCATCCGTCGCCGAGGCGCTCGTCGCCGCCCGCAGCGCCACCTGGGTCGCCGCCGCACGCCGCGAGGTGACGCGGCACGACACCGCGCTGCACACCGCCGAGGAGAAGGTCCGTCACCTGCTCGCCGCGGTGGGCGGGCTCGACGCGGGCGACGCCCTCGACCCCCTCGACCCCCTCGACCCTGCGGCTGACCTCGACGCCACGGCGCTCCTGCCCCCCGTCGCGGCCCTGCACGAGCGGGCCGCCGAGCGCCTCGAGGACCTGAGGGCGGCCCTCGCCGTCGCCGAGCAGGCGGGCCGGGAGGCCGACACCGCCGCCCACGGCGCGGCGACGGTCCGCGACGGCCTGCGCCGCCACGTGCCCCGGCTCGTGCGCGCGGAGGAG
>NZ_JBBEOI010000491.1 GCF_037860755.1 Aquipuribacter hungaricus
CGCGATCCGTCCGGCGGCGCGCGCGGCCGCCCTCGTCCTGGCGGGCCTCGCGCTCACCGTGACGGCGACGGCGGCCGCGGCCGCCCCGGTCGCCCCGGTCGCCCCGGAGCCGGGACACCTCGGTGACGACCTCCTGTGGGTCGACGTGCAGGACGTCGGCCTGGGACGGCTGTCGCCCGGGTCCGCGGTCCGCTACCAGATCGGTGCGCACCTGTCCGGTGCCCCGTGGGGGACCCTCACCGTCGAGCTCTACGCCGACGGCGACCTCGTGACCAGCGTCGACGGCCTGCTCGTGCAGGTCGACTCCTGCGGGACCCCCTGGACGGAGCCCGGTCCCGGCGACCCGGAGCCCCGGTGCCCCGGTGCGAGCCTGTCCCTGTTCCCGCGGCACCGGGTCGAGGCCGAGACGGGGTACGCCGCCATCAGCGTCGGCACGCTCACCCCGTCCGAGAGCCGGTGGCTGCTCGTGACGGTCATGCTGCCCGAGGGCACGCCGGACTCCAGCCAGGCGCTGGGCGCCCGGCTCGGCGTCGGGCTCACCGCCGTCGGCGACGTGAGGCTGCCGCCGGAGACCGACCCGCACCCCACGCCGCACCCGGGGCCGGACGCGCCTGACGCGCCTGACGCGCCTGACGCGCCTGACGCGCCGGGCGACCCGCAGGGTCCGCAGGACGAGCACGACACGGGCCCCGGGCGACCGTCCGCCCCGCCGCCCGCGGTACCGGGCGACGCGGCCGGCGGGGCCGGAGCCCG
>NZ_JBBEOI010000492.1 GCF_037860755.1 Aquipuribacter hungaricus
GGTCGAGGCGCGGGCGGTGGCGGCGGCCGGGCCACAGCAGCGCGAGCACCAGCAGGCCGAGCGCGACGGGTGCGACGACGCCCCAGGCGGGCGGGAGGCCGGGGGGCCAGACCTCGAGCGTGCCCCCGGCGGCGGGCAGCAGGAAGCCCTGGGCCCAGCCGTCGACGGTGGTGCGGGACAGCGCGGCGCCGTCCAGGCGCGCCGACCAGGACGTGCGGGCGGTCTCGGCGAGCACGAGGACCCGCCCCGGCGCGCCGGCCGGCACCTCGGTGGTGCCGGTGCGCAGGTCGACGGTCCCGAGCGGCTCGCCGGTCGTGGACGCCAGCCGGGCCCGGGCGGCGACGGGCCCTGCGGCGACGGCCTCGCTGTCGACGCGCCACGTGGTGCGCTGACCGTCCTGGGCGGTGCGCACCAGCCCGGCGCGCTGGGCCAGGGCGGTGTCGACGTCGGGCCGGTCGTCGACGACGACCCAGCCGACCCCGAGCCCGGCGAGGGCACCGGCGACCTGGGTGCCGGGCACGGGACCGTCGCCGAGGGCCGAGGCCACGACGTCGGCCAGGCGTCGGTCGCCGGCGCGCACGGGACGCTCGGGGGCCGCGAGCAGGTCCTGCACGGAGGCCTGGCCGGGGCCGGGCTGGCCGGAGGCGAGGTCCCAGCCCAGGACGGCGTCGGCGCCGCGCGCGGGCGTGCCGGCGAGCTCCCCGAGCAGGAGGGTGCGGGTCGCCTGCGGCGAGCGGGCGCCGACCAGAA
>NZ_JBBEOI010000493.1 GCF_037860755.1 Aquipuribacter hungaricus
CGCGGTGGGCGGTCCCGCTGGCCGCGACCGGGGTGCTGGTCAGCTTCGCGCTGCCCGCGGTCGTCGCGGGCTACGTCCGCACGCGCGCCCGCCTGGTGGCCGCGCTGCGGGAGCGGGCCGAGCTCGCCGAGCGGGAGCGCGAGGCCGCGACGCGCGAAGCCGTGCAGCGAGAGCGGACGGCCATGGCGCGCGAGCTGCACGACATCGCCGCGCACCACATCTCCGGCATCGTGCTCAGCGCCCAGGCCGCCTCGGCGCTGCTGCGCACCGACCCCGCCCGCGCCGGCGGGTACGTCGTCACGGTCCGCGAGGAGGCCCAGCGCACCCTCGCCGGGCTGCGCCAGGCCGTCGGCCTGCTGCGCGAGCAGGGCCCCGGCGAGACCGCCCCGGTCCCCGACCTGGAGCACCTGCCCGCCCTGGTCGCCTCGGTCCGGGAGACCGGGGCCGACGTCGACCTGCGCGTGGAGGGCGACCCGGTGCCGCTCGGCCCGCTCGCCGGGACCGCGGCCTACCGGATGGTGCAGGAGTCGCTGACCAACGCCCGCGCCCACGCCCTCGGCGCCCCGGTCGAGGTCGTCGTCCGCCACCACCCCGCCGGGGTCGAGCTCACGGTCACGAACGTCGTGGCGGGTGCAGGTGCCGGCGGGGCGGGCGCCGGCGGTGGGGCCCCGACGCCGGCGCGGTCCGGGGGCGGCGGGCACGGCCTGATCGGCATGCGCGAGCGGGCGACGCTGCTGGGCGGCGACCT
>NZ_JBBEOI010000494.1 GCF_037860755.1 Aquipuribacter hungaricus
TTGGCCTCCGACTTGTCCCGGCGCACCTGTCCGCCTCGCAGGTGGTCGCGCTCGCGGACGACGCGGCCGCCGCCCTGGCCGACCTCGCGAGGCCGGTGCCGCGGCGCCCGTCGCGCCAGGCCCGCCGGGGCAGCCGGTTCCACGAGTGGGTCGAGGCGCGCAGCGGACCCCGGCACGGCCTGTTCGAGCCCGACGAGCTCGTCGGGGCCGCCGACGACGCGGACGCCGACGCCGACGACGCCGACCTGCGCCTGCTGCAGCAGCGCTTCGAGGCCAGCGGGTGGGCCACCGCGCAGGTCGTCGCGGTCGAGGTGCCCTTCGCGACACCGCTGGACCTCGACGGGCGCCGGGTGGTGCTGCGCGGCCGGGTGGACGCCGTGCTGCGCTCCACCGACCCGCGGTTCGACCTCGACGTCGTCGACTGGAAGACCGGTCGGCCTCCGGGCACCGCCGAGTCGGGGGCTCGGGACGCCCAGCTCGCGGTCTACCGGCTCGCGGTGGCGCGGCTGCACGACGTCCCGCTCGACCGGGTCGGCGCGGCGTTCTGGTACGGCAGCGTCGGGCCGGCCGGTCTCACCCGCCGCCCCGCCCGGCTGCTCGACGAGGCCGGGCTGGTCCGGCTGCTGTCCGCCCTGCCGGGCGTCTAGCGGGGCGCGGGCCCGGGGGTGCCGGGGGCGCCGGAGGTGCCGGACAGGTCGACGACGCTGGAGCCGCGGCGCGCGGGGGGCCCGGCCGGGGCGTCGCCGTC
>NZ_JBBEOI010000495.1 GCF_037860755.1 Aquipuribacter hungaricus
ACGGGCAGCAGCAGCCGGCCGAGGACGAGCACCCCGACGAAGGCGAGCAGCGCCGCGGGCAGCGCGAGGCCGACGCTGCCGCCGAGCGCGCCGACGACCGTGCCGGCGCCGCCGGCCACGACGAGCAGCAGCCCCAGGACCGTCCGCAGCAGCGACGTCCGGGCGGTCTCGCCGACCGCCTCGACCGGGCGCAGCGCGGCCAGCGGCGACACCTGCCCGGCCCGGACCAGGGCGGCGACCGAGGCCACGACGGCGGCGACGGCACCGAGCAGCGGGGCCCCGACGACCTCGACGAGGCCCGGCACGGGCAGGTCGAGCCCGTCGCCGGGGACCCGGTCACCCACCACGGCCCGCGTGAGCACGGCCAGGCCCCAGCCGGTGAGCAGGCCGACCACGCCGGCGACCGCGCCGAGCAGCACCGCCTCCGTGGTGCCGGCCCGCCACAGGTCGCGCCGGGTGGCGCCGATGCAGCGCAGCAGCGCCTGCTCGCGGACCCGCTGGGCGAGCAGCACGGAGTACGTGTTGGACACCACGACGACGGCGACCGCGACGGCGAGCGCCGCGAACGCCCCGACGGCGGTGCGGAGCGACAGGACGAGGACCGCGCTGGAGGCGGCGCGGCTGTCGCGCAGCTCCTCGCCGGTGAGCACCTCGCCGAGCGGGGCGGCGCTCTCCGGGCCGACCCCGGCCGCGACCGCGTCGCGCAGGGCGGCGGGGTCGGTGCCGGGCGCGGCGGCCACGAG
>NZ_JBBEOI010000496.1 GCF_037860755.1 Aquipuribacter hungaricus
TACGATCCGACTTGCGAGCGCGCCCGCGCGGCTGCGGTGCACCAGCGCCCACGACGCCACGACGAGCAGCCCCAGGGCCGCGGCCGGGGCGAACCGGGCGTGGGTGGTGGGCAGCCACGCCAGCAGCAGCGCCAGGGCCGCGAGCGTCCCCCACGGCACCGCCGGCCGCGTGCCCGACGGCACGGCCGAGGGCGCGCCCCACGGCACCACCGGTGGCCCGGGGCGTCCGCCGGGTCGGCTGTCCGCCAGCCGCAGGAGCAGCCACGCGGTGGTCGTCAGCTGGACCGTGAGCAGGCCCTCCGGCAGGGCGTAGCCGGTGTAGCCGAGCCGCCCGCCCGCCACGCCCAGGGCGGCCGCCAGGAGCAGGGAGGCCCGCGGCCCGGCGCCGAGCCGGCGGGCCAGCAGGGTCGCGGGCACGACGAGCCCGACCGCCAGGAGCACCCCGAGCACGACGCTCGCCACGTAGACGGTCGGCGGGTGGGAGGTGAGCCACCACAGCGGCGCGGTGAGCAGGCCCCAGCCGGCCGCGTACCCGCCGGCGTAGTCGGGCGTGAGCAGCCCGGCGCCCTCGCCGGTGGCCAGCCACCGCGCCGCGGCGAGGTAGCCGATCTCGTCCTTGGTCTGCACCGGGGCGACGGCGTCCAGCGACACCGCGGTGTGGGCGGCCGCGACCACGCCGAGCGCGGCGCCCCAGCGCAGCAGGCCCGGCGCGCCCCGGCGAGGGGGGCGGGGCGGGGCGGGC
>NZ_JBBEOI010000497.1 GCF_037860755.1 Aquipuribacter hungaricus
ATTTGTGCGGGGGGCGGTCCGGGGGGCGGGGCGGCGGGGGCGCGGGGGGGGGGGGGGGGTGCTCGGGGTCCAGGGCTCAGGCACGTGCTGCTCCTCGGGTGGCGAGCGGCGCGGCGCCGGGCTCGCGGGCGCCGTGCAGGGCTGTCGCCAGGGCGGGGCCGATGGCGTCCAGCGGCATCACCTGCTGGGCGAGGCCGGCGCCGACGAGGCTGCCGGGCATCCCCCAGACGACGGAGGAGGCCTCGTCCTGGGCCCACAGCGTGGCGCCGGCGGCGGCGAGGTCGGCGGCGCCGGCCGTGCCGTCGGAGCCCATGCCGGTGAGGACGACCGCGAGCACGCCGCCGCCGACCGCACGGGCCACGGAGCGGAACATCACGTCGACGGCGGGGCGGCAGAAGTTCTCGGCGGGGGCGTCGGTGAGGCGCGCCCGGAGACGGCCGCCCTCGCGGACGACCTCCAGGTGCCGACCGCCGCGGGCCACGACGACGGTGCCCGCCTGCAGCGGCTCGCCGTCCACCGCGTGCTGGACGCGGACGGCGCAGGTGCGGTCGAGGCGCTCCGACAGCAGCTGCGTGAACTCCGCGGGCATGTGCTGGACGACGACGACGGGTACGGACAGGTTCGCGGGCAGCGCGCCGAGCACGCGGGCGAGCGCCTCGGGGCCGCCGGTGGACGAGCCGACGGCGAGCAGCGACGGCCGGGGGCCGCTCAGCCGGCCGCGGGCGCCGCCGAGCAGC
>NZ_JBBEOI010000498.1 GCF_037860755.1 Aquipuribacter hungaricus
GTGGCGCCCGGGGTGGCGGGGCTGTCGCTGGGCACCAGCGGCGCGGTCCGCGCCGTCGTGGCCGAGCCGCACGTCGACGAGGGCGGGCGCCTGTTCTGCTACGCGCTCACCGAGGACGCCTGGGTGGTCGGCGGCGCGGTGAGCAACGGCGGCGTCGTGACGAAGTGGGCCGTCGACACCTTCGGCCGGCCCCCGGGCGCGCCCGGCGGCGGCGCGGGCGGCACCACGGGCGGGCGCGGCGTGGCCGGCGGCACGGGCGAGGAGGAGGACAGCGCCGAGGAGCGCGTGATGGACCTCGCGGCGACGGCGCCCCCGGGCTGCGACGGGCTGGTGATGCTGCCGTACCTGCTGGCCGAGCGCGCACCGCTGTGGGACCCGGACCTGCCCGGGGCCTACCTGGGGCTGCGCCGCGAGCACGGCCCGGCCCACATGGTGCGCGCGGCCGTCGAGGGCGTCGCCGTCCAGCTCGCCGCGGTGACCCGCGAGGTCGACCGGGTCCAGCCGCTGCACGAGGTGCGGGCGACCGGCGGGGCGTTCCGCTCCTCGCTGTGGCTCGACGTCGTCGCCGCGGCCCTGGACCGGCCGCTCGTCGTGGCGGCGGAGGCGGAGGGCACGGCCCACGGCGCGGTGGCCCTCGCGCTGCTCGCGCTCGGGCGCGCGGAGGACCTGGCCGGCGCGGTGGACCTGCTGGACGACCACGCGCCGCCCGTCCGCCCGGTGCAGCCGGAC
>NZ_JBBEOI010000499.1 GCF_037860755.1 Aquipuribacter hungaricus
GGCCCGCCCGGTCCCGGTCGCGGCGACCGCGGCGCAGCCCAGGACCAGCACGGCGGCGGCCGTCCCCGCGGCGCCCACGGCGGTGCCGCGCAGCACGTCGCCGGCAGCGGCGTGGGCGGTCTCGTGAGCGACCACCGCGAGCACCTGCTCGGCCGTCATGGTGCTCAGCAAGGTGTCCTGCAGCACCATCCGCCGGGTGGGCCCGAGCCCCGACACGTAGGCGTTGACGGTGGTCGAGCGGGTGGAGGTGTCGGCGACGAGGACGTCGTCCACGGGCGCCCCGGCCTCCTGCGCCAGCCGCTCGACCTCCGTGCGGACGGGCCCGTCCTCCAGCGGCGCCAGGTCCGCCAGCGCCGGCTCGACGAGCAGGGGGTACAGCAGCGACAGCACGACGACGAGGACCGCTCCCCCGGCCGCCGCCGCCGCGGGCCACCACCGCGGCAGGGCGCGGGCCAGGACGACGACCGCCAGCACCGCGGGCACGAGGACGACGGCGTCCAGGCCCGCGGACACCAGGCGGTCGCGGGCGAACCGCCCCCAGGACTGCACGGACAGGCCGACGTCGCGCCGCACGGTCTCCGACCAGACCCCGAACGGCCAGCGCACGAGCAGCACCACCACGAGGACCGCCAGCACCTGCGCGGCCACCTGCGGCACGAGCCCGCCGGGGACCCGCCGCGCGAGCGCGAGCAGCCGGCGCCCGGGCGGGGTGAGCACGACGGCCGC
>NZ_JBBEOI010000500.1 GCF_037860755.1 Aquipuribacter hungaricus
CACCGGCGGCGGTCGCTGCCGTGCTCGGCTGCCCGGTCAGGTCTGCCTGGGTGGCCCGGTCCGTCCGGTCGGGCTGCCCCGCGGGGACGGCCTGGCCGGTCGCGTCCGGGGTGGCCTGGTCAGCGGTGGCTGCCGTGGCGCCGCTGGTCGCGGACGAGGTGGTGGCGCCGGTGGCGGGAGCAGCGCCGGCGCCCGCGTCGGGGGTGGTCGGGTTGCCCGTGGTGGTGGCAGCGGTGGTCGGGCTGTCGATGTCCCCGGGCGTGCCGGTCTGGGCGAGGGTCCCGGTGCCGGCGGCAGGTGCGGGCTCGGCCGTGGCGCCTTCCGCGCTCCCGGCCAGACCGCCCGGGGCGCCGGTCGTGGGTGCGGTGACGCCGTCGGCGGGAACGCCGGTCGTCGTCGCGGCGGCGAGCGGGGCCGCCACCGTGCCGGCGTCGGCCGGGTCGGTGACGGCCGTCCCCGTCCAGGCCTGGTCGGTGCCGGTCTGGTCGGTGCCGGTCTGGTCGGTGCCGGTGCGGTCGGTGCGGGTCTGGTCCGGGTCCGTCGTGCGGGTCTCTGCCGCGCCGGTCCGGTCATCGGAGTCGGTGCTGGACGGCCGGTCGGTGGAGGTCGCGCGACGCCCGGACGACGCGGCGTCCGCGGTCCGGTCGGCGGCGTGGCCACGGTCGGCCCGGTCGGCCCGGTCGGCCCGGTCGGCGTCGCGCGAGCCGGCGCG
>NZ_JBBEOI010000501.1 GCF_037860755.1 Aquipuribacter hungaricus
CACCAGCGCCGGCTCGCCGCCACGGCCGCCGACGCGGTCGAGGCCGCGCTGGTCGCCGCGACCGACGGGCCGGACGCATGACCGGCGCCGCGGGACCGCTGCTCGTCCGCGACCGGGCCGGGTTCGCCCGCGCCCGCGCGGCCATGACCGGCCGGGTCGCCGTGGTCATGACCATGGGCGCGCTGCACGACGGCCACGCCTCCCTGCTCCGCCTCGCCCGCGCCCGCGCCGACCACGTCGTGGTGACGGTGTTCGTCAACCCGCTGCAGTTCGGCGCGGGGGAGGACCTCGACGCCTACCCCCGGACGCTGGACGCCGACCTCGCCGTGTGCGCGGCCGAGGGCGTCGACGTCGTGCTCGCCCCCACCGCGTCCGAGGTCTACCCCCACGGCACCCCGTCGGTGCGGGTGTCCGCCGGGGAGCTCGGCGAGCGGTGGGAGGGGGCCAGCCGCCCCGGCCACTTCGACGGGGTGCTCACCGTCGTCCTCCTGCTGCTGCACCTGGTCCGGCCCGACGTCGCCGTGTTCGGGCAGAAGGACCGCCAGCAGCTAGCCCTGGTCCGGCGCATGGTGGCCGACCTCGCCGTGGGCGTCGAGGTCGTCGCCGGCGCCACGGTGCGCGAGCCCGACGGCCTCGCCCGCTCCAGCCGCAACGCCTACCTGGACGCCGGCGCCCGGGCCGCCGCCGCCGCGCTGCCCGCGGCCGGGGAG
>NZ_JBBEOI010000502.1 GCF_037860755.1 Aquipuribacter hungaricus
GGCCGTGGGCCGCGGCGGTGCGCCGGTGGTGCGCCGCGGCACGGCCGGCACCGCCGGGGCGGTGGCGCCGGAGCCGGAGACCCAGCTGACCTTCGACCTGGGCGACGCCCCCGACGAGACCGAGAGCACCGAGCTGCCGGACATGACCAGCGCCGAGCGGGTCGTCGCCGAGCTCGACGTGCTCGGCCTCGACGCCTCCCGGCACGTCCTCGACTTCTACCAGCCGCTGCTGGAGGCGCTCGGCGTCACGCGCTGCCCGGACCTGGTCGGGCAGCGCAGCCAGAGCGAGCTGCTCGTCGCCGGGGTCAAGGTCGCCACCCAGACCCCGCCCATCCGCTCCGGGCGCCGGGTCGTGTTCCTCACCCTCGACGACGCGACCGGGCCCGTGGACGCGACGTTCTTCGAGGACGTCCAGGGCCCGTACGCCGCCACGGTGTTCCACTCCTGGCTGCTGCTCGTGCGCGGGGTGCTGCGCCGGACCGGGCCGCGCGGGGTGTCGCTGCGCGCGACCGGGGCGTGGGAGCTGCCGGCGCTGTGGTCCTGCTGGAAGGACGGCGGGCTCGAGGCGGTCCACGCCGTGCTCGAGCAGGTGCCGGCCGGCTTCGACGACGACCCCGCCCGCCTGGGGGCCGCGGTCACCGGCGCCGCCGCGAGCCGGGCGAGCCGTCCGGTGCTCGCCCGGCCGCCGACGGGCCC
>NZ_JBBEOI010000503.1 GCF_037860755.1 Aquipuribacter hungaricus
CTGAGAGTGGGAGCGTGGTCTGGCCCCAGGGTGGCGGTCTGATTTGGCCCCACCTGCGGGGGCGACACGCCGTTGTGGCGGCCTGAGCTGGCCCCACTGTCGCGGGGTGGATCGTGTCGGTCGTGGGTCGTTCCACGAGCGGCGGGAGGCCGTGAGGTGGTGTCGAGGGTGGAGCTGTTCGAGGCGATCCGGCGCGACCACCGCCGGGAAGAGCTGTCGATCCGACAGCTCGCGGCCCGACACGGGGTGCACCGCCGCACGGTGAGACAGGCGCTGGACAACGCAGTTCCGCCGGCGCGGAAGGTCCCGCAGCGGGCGGCGCCGAAGCTGGAGCGGGTGGCGCCGGTCATCGACGCGATGCTGCGGGAGGACCTGACCGCGCCTCGCAAGCAGCAGCACACCGCCCGCCGGGTCCTGGCGAGGTTGGTGGAGGAGCACGACGTCCTCGACGTGTCGTACTGGACGGTGCGTGACTACGTGGCTCGCCGCCGTCCGGAGATCGCCGTCGAGGGCGGTCGGGTAGTCGAGACGGCGTTCGTGCCGCAGTCCCACGCACCCGGCGCGGAAGGCGAGGTGGACTTCGCGGACCTGTGGGTCGACCTGGCCGGGGTCCGGACCAAGGTCCAGATGTTCACGTTCCGGCTGTCGTGCTCGGGGAAGGCGGTGCACCGGGCGTTCGGCACCCA
>NZ_JBBEOI010000504.1 GCF_037860755.1 Aquipuribacter hungaricus
GCCCGGCGGGCGGACCGTGCCCCGGCCGGTACGGGTGCCGACGCCGCCGGCGTACCGGCCCTACCCCGTGCCCGCGGCCCCCGGACCACCGACGCCCCGCACCGCACCCGGTGGGGGGCGGCGCGGGGACGGCGGGGCGTCCGGCTGACGGGTCCTAGGCCAGCGGCAGGACGAGGACCGGGTCGGTCGTCGGGGCCTCGGACCCGCCCGCCGGCTCGAGGCTGACCGCGACGGCGTCGGCCCCGGCGACGGAGGCCTGCAGCGCGACGGCCTCGCCGTCGCCGACGTCGAAGGTGCCGGCCGACGTGGCCTGCTCCCCCGTGACCGTCCACGCCTGCCAGGTGGAGCCCTCCGGTGCGGCGGGCAGGCCCGCCGGGAGGATGAGCGCCGCGTCGCGGGACGGGCTGGCGAGCACGACCACCTCGTCGTCGCCCTGCACGCCGTCGGCGAGGGTGGGCGGGCCGCTGAGGGTGACCACGTCGTCGGCGGACAGCACCCGCTGGACCGCGGCCTGCTGGACCTGGGCGTCGCCGAGCCGGTCGGACTGGACGACCGCGACGGTGCCGGCACCCAGCGCGGCGACGGTGAGGGCGCTCGCGGCGAGGCCGAAGAGCGCCCGGCTCGGCGCGCGACGGCTGCCCGCGGCCTCGCGCCCCTGGCGGCGGGCCAAGTCGGATCGTAGC
>NZ_JBBEOI010000505.1 GCF_037860755.1 Aquipuribacter hungaricus
GGCCGGCGGCGCGGCCGGCGGTGCGGTCTGGGCCGCGGGCGGGGCGGTCGCCTGGGCGGCGGCGTCGCGCATGCCCTGGACGGCCGCGAACGGCACCTGGACCGTGGCACCGGTCGGCGTCGTCACCCGCAGGACGGGCTCGTCGGAGGTGAACACGGCGGCGGTGACCGTGCCCGAGGCGGGCAGCCCGTCCGCGCCGAGGTAGTCGACCTGGCGGCCGACGGTGGCCCCGGCACCCCAGCGCTGCTGCAGCGTGAGCGAGGCGGACGTGGAGTCGGCGACCTCCTGCAGCTTCTCGACCTGGGTGAACTGGGCGGTCTGGGCGATGAACTCGGCACCCTCGGCGGGGTTCATCGGGTCCTGGTAGCGCAGCTGCGCGACGAGGAGCTTGAGGAAGGCGTCCTTGCCCAGCTCGGAGCCCGCGGCCGACGCGGTGGTGCTCGGCGGGGTCCAGGCGGGGAACGCCGGGTTCGTGCCGGTGGTGGGGACGCTCATCGAGGTCCTTCCTGGGACGTGCGCCCGTGCGGGTGGGCGCTGCTGTGGGTGTCTCGGCGCGTGGGGGCCCCGGCCTGAGCCGTCCGGGCGAACTCGTGCCGGTCAGGCGCGGACGTCCACGCCGCGGTGCCCCGCGCCGGGCACCGTCCGGCGGCCCGGGTCGGCCGCGGGGGCCGCCGGGACGGCGG
>NZ_JBBEOI010000506.1 GCF_037860755.1 Aquipuribacter hungaricus
GCCCCCCCGGCCGCAGTCGCTCCGCCGGCCCCGGTCGCCCCGCCGGTCGCGGTCGCCCCGGCGGCCCCGGTCGTCCCCGTCGTCCCCGTCGTCCCGGTCGCCCCCGACGTCCCCGTCGCGGGTGCCGAGGGTCCGGTGCAGCTGTCGCCCCTGCCGTCCGGTCTGCCGACGCGTGCGCCCCGGCCCTCCGCCCAGGCCGCCGAGCCCTCCACGGCCCCTGCTGCCCCCGCGGCACCGCCCGTGCTGGGCCCGCCGGTCCAGGCGCCCTCGCTGCAGGCCCCCGCCCGTCCCGTCCCCGTCCCCGCGCCCGTCGCCCCGGTCCCGCCCGTCCAGGCCCGGCCCGCCCCGGCTCAGCCCGCCCAGGTGCAGCCCCAGCAGGCCCAGCCCGTCCAGGCCCAGGCCCAGCCGCAGCCCGTGCAGCCCGTGCAGCCCGTCCAGCCCGTCCAGCCCGTGCAGCCCGTCCAGCCCCAGGTCCCGCAGGCGCAGCCCGTGCTGCCCCCCGTGCCCTTCGCCACCCCGGTGCCCGCCCCGGTCGCGGTCCCGCACGTCGCCTCGCCGACAAGCATCCTGCCCGGCGGCAGCGGTCGCCGGCGCGGTCGTCGCAGCCTCTTCGGCGGCGGCCGGAACAGCTCCCCGGCGCCCGCCCCGGTCGCGCCGCCCGCCCCGGTCGCGCAGCCGACG
>NZ_JBBEOI010000507.1 GCF_037860755.1 Aquipuribacter hungaricus
TCCGTCGCCGCGGCCGCCCTGCACGTACAGCCCTGCCGCGGCCAGCCGCGCGGCCGCCGCGTCGGGGGCGAGGTCCGCGTCGCCGTCGGGGTTGTCCGCCCAGCGCCCGGCCGCGTAGCGCACGACCCGGCGCAGCACCCGCAGCTCGACCGCGAGCGGGCTCCAGCGCAGCCCGGTGGCGGCCGCGCGGTCGCACGCGGCCTCGAGCACCTCGAGGGTCCCCGCGACGTCGCCGCGGGAGTACCGGGACCAGCCGAGGTTGACGCTGGCGCGCAGCTCGGTGAGCACGTCGGCGGACTCGCGGGCGCGCTGCAGCGCCTGGAGCAGCCGGGCGTCGACGACCTCGTCGGGCGCGGCGCCGCCGGAGTGGACGACGGCGAGCGTGGCGAGGGTGTCGGCTTCGACGTCGGGGGCGCCGAGCCGCACGGCCGCCGTGTGCGCGGTCTCGGCGACCTCCCGGGCCTCGGGCCGGTCGGCGAGCATGAGCGCCCGCGCGAGCCCGGCCAGGGCCCAGGCGTGGTCGCGCCCGGCGGGCTCGGACGAGCCGGTGGCCGCGGCGAACGCCTCGACGGCCTGCTCGGCGTGGGGCAGCGCGTCGGCGACGCGGTCGGCGGCGATGAGGTGCTGGGCGAGCCGGTGGTGCAGCAGGGCGACCCGGCGGGCGTCCTCCGCCTCCTCCG
>NZ_JBBEOI010000508.1 GCF_037860755.1 Aquipuribacter hungaricus
ATGCTCACCGTTACGCCGCACGTCCTCGGCGACGTGGTCGCCCAGCAGGTCAAGGTCCCGGCCGTTCAGGCACTGCAGGTACCGCTGGTACGCCGCTCGCAGCGCCGGGTCATCGCTCACCCGCACACCCTCGCACCGCCCGGCGACCGCGCCCGCGCCCGCAAGCGGAACCTGGCCGCTGCATGCCGACGGTCGGCATGCTCACGTCCTGGCAGCCGGCCGGTCGCTGGCGCCGATGACTGTCGTCGTGCGCCGAGCGTGTCCCAAGACGAGTGTCTCGCCCCCCTCTGCTGGCGGTCATTCCGTGCCCGGCACGGTGTAGTCCCCGGCCGGGTGCATGACCTGGGGTACCAGGTACAGCGTGGCGTCCGCGGTGGTGATGCCGCTGCAGAGCGGGATCACGGCGTCCTCGCTGAGGACCAGCTCGGCCGAGCCGTCGGCCGGGGCGAAGGCGGTGAGCTCCCAGCCCTGCAGCGTCGCCACGGCGCCGCCCTCGGATGCCCCGGCGGCGGCCAGGAGCTCTCGTGGTGGCAGGGCCTGGCCTGGCACCACGTGGTAGTCCAGCAGGAACTGCAGGGTCGTCGGGTCCTCGCGCAGCTGCTGCTCCAGCTCGGTGCGGGTCGGGTCGTGGACCGGGTCGAAGACCGTGAAGGGGCCGCCGGTGAGGACGTCGGTG
>NZ_JBBEOI010000509.1 GCF_037860755.1 Aquipuribacter hungaricus
ACTTGCCCCAGCCCCGCTGCGGCCTGCGCGCGGCCACCCCGAAGGCCTCGCCGCGCTCCATGGCCCCCGCCAGCCCCGGCTCCGCGCGGACGACGTCCACGCGTGCCAGCACGCTCGGGGCCGGCCCGCCGGTGGCGAGCAGGTCGAGACCGGCCCGGACGGCTGTCGCCGTGTCCGCCTCGCGCAGGCCGCCGGGGGCGGGACCGCGCACCAGGAGGTGGTGCTCGGCCACCGCCCCCCAGCGCCGGAGCACGGCCGGGGCGGCGGCCGCCGCCCGCAGCTCCGACGGGCACACGCACAGCAGCACGTCGGCCTCGCCCGAGGCGGCGAGCGCCGCCTCGTCGCCGGCGCGCGGCAGGTCCAGGACCACCAGGTCGTGCTCGTCGAGCCCCGCGCGCACCACCGCCCGGGCGGCGCCCGGCAGCACGACGGCCTGGCCCCGCCCGTACGACAGCACCGCCACCTCGTCGGCCACGGGCAGGGCCACCGCGAGTCCCCCGGCGGGCAGCGGGGCCCGGACGTCGTGCAGGTCGTGCCACCGGACCCCGGGCAGCTCCTCTGCCCCCATCGCGAGGTCCAGGCCGCCCCCGAGGGGGTCCGCGTCCACCAGCAGCACCCGCCGGCCCGACGCGGCGGCCGCGGTGGCCAGCGCGACGGCGGTGGCGGTCGACCCG
>NZ_JBBEOI010000510.1 GCF_037860755.1 Aquipuribacter hungaricus
AGGCTGGTCGGTACGCCTCGACCCCGACGGCACCCTGCACTGGCGCACACCCGCAGGCATCGACCACGTCAGCCCCGGCCGACGGCTCGGCATGCCCGAGCACGACCGTCCGCTGCAGCACGCCGCCGCGAGGGCGACCAGCGACGCTGAGGCGTGGGCAGACCCGCTCGTGCGGTCGGCACCGGATGCCGACGTGCTGGTCAGCACCGGGCACGCCTCGTCGGGCGGTGCGATAGGCGACCTGGGGCACGGGGTCCGCCCCGGGGTACCGAGGCAAGGACCGGAGCCCCCCGGGCCGGACTTCCCGCCCTTCTAGCCCTCTGATCAAGGGCGGGCCACGCGACTGGGACCCGCTCTCTGATCAGGGGCGAGGCGCCGGGCTACGCGGCTCGGCACCTGCTCTCTGATCAGGGGGCGACGCGCCGGGCCAGACGACCCGGCACCCGCCTCGGCTCCTGGCCCCGGCACCCGCGCGCGCTCCAGGCCGCACCCCCGCCCTCGGTCCGCGCGAGGGTCGGCTGTCCCCCGGGGCCCAGCAGGCGCGGCACCCCAGCGGCATCCAGTGCTCCCCGCACCTCCGGAGGACGCCGGGCCCGTGGGCGGGGCTCAGGCGCCCGGCGCGCTCCGGGTCGGGGGCGCGCCCTGGCCGGCGCGGGCGACGACCC
>NZ_JBBEOI010000511.1 GCF_037860755.1 Aquipuribacter hungaricus
GTCGCGGCGCCGGTCGCCGTGGTCGCGGCGAGGGCCAGACGCAGGCGTTGCAGCTGCCGCCGCCCTCCGCCCGGCCGGACCGCCGCGGTGGGCACGGTGAGGTCCACCATGCCCACCCGGTCCCCCGCCCCGAGGTGGGCCGCGGCGAGAGCGACCGCCGTCGTCACGATGAGGTCGAGGCTGCTGCCCGGCGCCACCGCACCGCCGTCGGTCTCGGCCGGGGACGCCCAGCCGGCGACGTCCGCGTCCAGGTCGCCGCGGGTGTCCAGCAGCAGCACGACCTGGCCCTCGGCCTCGACCGTCGCCCGCCGGACGTGCACCTGCAGGCCGCCGGGGCCCTGCCCGCGGCGGGCGGTGGCGCGCCAGTCGACGTGGCGCAGCCGGTCGCCGGGCCGGAACTCCTCCACCGCGTGCAGGTCCGGGCCCTCCCCCGACCGGCGGGTGCGGTGGCGACCGACCACGGAGGTCGCGTGCGGCGGCAGCGGGCCGGCCCCGGCCGCCGTGACGGCGGGGACGACGAGGACCTCGTGCACCGGGCCGACGAGCGGCCCGACGACGGCGAGCCCGTCCGCGGCGACGAGCAGCGCGTCGGGCCGGGCGAGCAGCCGCCGCCCCCACGCCGTCGGCTCCGCCGTCGTGACCAGCGGGCGGCGGGAGCGC
>NZ_JBBEOI010000512.1 GCF_037860755.1 Aquipuribacter hungaricus
CGACGCGCCGGCCCCGGACGCGCCGACCAGCAGGGCGCCGGAGTCGCTGACCGCCCCTGCCGCCGCCTGGGCCTCGCCGTCGCCGGTCGCCCGGGCGTACTGCTGGAGGACGCCGGTGGCCTGGCCGGCCGCCGGGAGCTGGAGCGCCCCGGACAGGTCGGCCGCCACCAGGCCGGACACCGCGCCCGCGGCGAGCGGGTCCCGCCAGGCGGCGGCACCCACGGCGGTGGCCGTGGTGGGGACGACGGTGGCCGCCGTGCCGCTGTGCGCAGCTCGCACGCCACCGAGCCCGGCGACGGCGGACAGGTCGGTCGGGCCGAGGGTGCCGGACAGCATCTGCGCGCGGGCGGTGGCGCTGTAGCGGCCGTCGGTGGTGCAGACCCGCGGCAGCCGCACGGCCACGGCGCCGCTGACGAGCTCCTGGTCCCGCCACGCGCCGTCCGTCGCCGAGGTGGGCAGGCCCGACATCCCGAGCACCAGCGCCAGGACGAGCAGCCCGGCGGGCAGCGTGCCGACCGTCCGGGCGAGCCGGGCCAGGGCGGCCGGTGGCGCCGGTCTCCGGCGCGGGCCGGCGTCGGCGCTCACTGGAGCCTCCCCGCCGCACCGGAGACGACGAGGCCCGTGACGACGGCGCCCCCGGCCAGGGCCA
>NZ_JBBEOI010000513.1 GCF_037860755.1 Aquipuribacter hungaricus
GGGGCGGGCGGCGACGAGCAGGCCACCACCGGCAGCGTCGACGGCCGCCGCGCCGCGGAGGCCCCGGCGCCCGACCCGTGGCAGGGGCCGACGGCGCAGCAGCGCCTGGCGATCCTGCGCCGGACCCGCAGCGTGGCCATCGTCGGCGCGAGCGACAACCCGGCGCGGGCGAGCTACTTCGTCGCCACGTACCTGCTGTCCACGTCGCCCTACGACGTCTACTTCGTCAACCCGCGGATCCGCGAGGTGCTCGGCCGCCCGGTCTACCCGAGCCTCGCCGAGCTGCCGGTCGTGCCGGACCTCGTCGACGTCTTCCGCGCCCACGACGCGCTCCCCGCCGTGCTGCAGGAGACCGTCGACGTCGGGGCGCGGACGCTGTGGCTGCAGCTGGGCCTGCGCCACGACCAGGTGGCCGCCGACGGCGAGGCGGCAGGGCTGGAGGTCGTCATGGACCGGTGCCTGAAGATCGAGCACGCCCGGTTCCACGGCGGCCTCCACCTGGCCGGCTTCGACACCGGCGTCATCAGCTCGCGCCGCCGGCACGCCTGAGGGCTCCGGCGGGCGGGGCCGACGCAGGGTGCCGCGCCCGCCTCAGCCCTCGGGCGGGGCCGGCCCGCCGAGCGCGACGGCCGTCGCCACCGCGGC
>NZ_JBBEOI010000514.1 GCF_037860755.1 Aquipuribacter hungaricus
TGCCCGCCGTGCTCGCCCTTCTCGCTGCCGCGGCCCTCCTCGCGCTCGGCGCGGCCCGGGCCCGTGCCGCGCTCCCCGCACGGGCTGCCCTCGTCGTCGCCCTCGCCGCGGTCGTCCTGCCCGTCGCCACGACCGGGCACCCCGCGGCGGCCGGCGACCACGTGCTCACGGTCGTCGTCCTGGCCGTGCACGTGGTCGCGGCCAGCCTCTGGGTCGGCGGGCTCGTCGGGGTCCTGCTGCACGTCGGCGGTGCGGGCCCTGCCCGGGCCGTCGCCGTGGGTCGGCTCAGCCGGCTGGCGCTGGCCTGCGTGGTCGCGGTGACCGGGACCGGCGTGGCCGGGGCGCTGCTGGTCACCGACCTCCCCGTCCGCGAGCTGCTCGGCACCGGGTACGGCGCGCTGCTGCTGGCCAAGACCGCCGGGGTCGTCGTGCTCGTCGCCGTCGGCTGGGCCCACCGCCGCCGCACCCTGCCGCTGCTGCAGGCCGGCCGCCCGGGCGCCTTCGTCCGCCTGGCTGTCGCCGAGGCGGCGCTCCTGGCCGGGGTGCTCGCGCTCGCGGTCGGGCTCGCGGCCTCCCCGCCGCCGGCAGGGTCCGCGACCTCGTCCGCGGCCCCGTCCCTGGCCAAGTCGGATC
>NZ_JBBEOI010000515.1 GCF_037860755.1 Aquipuribacter hungaricus
CGCGGGCGGCGCCGCCGAGGGCGAGGCCAACCGGGCTCAGCGCCGCGCGGCCGCCCGGCGCGACAAGCGCTGACCCACCCGCACGCGCACGACGGCCGGTCCCCCTGGTGGGGCCGGCCGTCGTGCTGCGCGGGGTGCCGGCGGGTCAGCCGATGACGAGGGCGGTGAGGCGCCACCGCCCGTCCTCGCCGTCCAGCCGCGCCGCGACCGCGCGCGCACGCGGACCGTCGAGGACGACCGCGCTCACCTCCACGCCCCGCGGCCCCGACGCCGAGGACCGCAGGGAGCGCACGACCGGGCGCCGGGCCCCGGGACGTGCCTGGGCCTGCTCGAGCCGGGCCCGCTGGCGCAGCTGCGAGTAGACCTCCGGCGTGGTCCAGCGCAGCACCTGGCTCGCCGGCCGGTGGCCCCGCACGACGTCCATCGCGGCCTGCACGAGGCTGCGGGCGAGGGCCTCGGGGCAGGGCAGGTCGCTGGCCGGCGTGGGCACCGGGTCGCCGTCCGACGGCTCCGGCGCGGCGCGGGGGAGGCCGTGCAGCACGAACGTCCCCTGCACCGGCGGGTCGGCCCGCCGTCCCCCGCGCTGCGCGTCCTCCGGCGACCACGGTGCCGGCTGCGGCTGGGGGAGCGCC
>NZ_JBBEOI010000516.1 GCF_037860755.1 Aquipuribacter hungaricus
CCTGGCCGCTCCCGGCGGCCGCCGACGCCACCGCGCGGGCGTGGCCCCTCGCGGGGGCGCCCCCCGGGCCGGTGCCGCGGCAGGCCGCCAGCGTGTGCCTGCTGCGGGACGCCCCGGAGCACCCCGGCCGGGTCGAGGTGCTGTGGATCACCCGCGGCCGGAGCCTGGCCGTCGCGCCGGGGGCGCTCGCCTTCCCCGGTGGTGCCGTGGACCCCGTGGACCGGGCGCGCCGCCGTGACGAGCCGGGCCCGCCCGCCCGCTTCGCCGTCATGGCCCGGGCGGCGGCGCGCGAGCTCGCCGAGGAGACGGGGCACGTCGTGGCCGCGCCGACGCTGCGGCCGCTGGCCCGCTGGGTGACGCCCGAGCACGAGCCCCGGCGCTTCGACACGACGTTCCTCGTCGGGGTGCTGCCGCCCGCGGCCGACCCGGAGCCGCTACCGCCCGGCGAGGTGCACGAGCACGGCTGGGCCCGGCCCGACGACCTCCTCGACGACGTCCTCGCCGGGCGGCGGGTCGCCCTGCCGCCCACGCGCGCCGTGCTCGCCCTGCTCGCGCGCGCGACCGGCGGGGGCCCCGGTGGTGTGCCTGGCGGCGGTCCCGGCGGCGGTCCCGGCCCCGGGCCTG
>NZ_JBBEOI010000517.1 GCF_037860755.1 Aquipuribacter hungaricus
GGACCGCGGTCCTCGCGGTGCGGCCCGGCGTGCGCTGGCGCCCGCACGAGCCCGGGGAGGCGGGCGCGTCCCGGCGCCCGGGCGAGCACGCGGGTGCCGTCGACGTGCCGGCCGTGCTCGCCGCGGCGGTGACGCTGCAGGAGCTGCTCGCGGGACCGCTGGGGGCCGACGACCCCCGCCACGACCTCCTCGAGCGGGTCCGTGCCGCGGCGGTCCTCGTGCCGGACACCGTCGTGGTCGGCGACCCGGTCCGGCGCCTGCCGCACGTCCTCACCCTGTCCGCGCTCTACGTGCCCGGGGAGGAGCTGCTGCGCGAGCTGGACGCGGAGGGCTTCTCCGTCGGGTCGGGCTCGGCCTGCACCGCCGACACCCTCGAGCCCAGCCACGTCCTCGCCGCGGTCGGCGCGCTCACCCACGGCAACGTCCGGCTCGGCCTCCCCCGGGGCACCCCGGCCGCGGACGTCGACCGGTTCTGCGAGGTGCTCCCCCGCGTCGTCGCCCGGCTGCGCCGCCGGCTCGGGGCGGACGACCTGTGACCGGGGCGCCGCCCGAGGGCCCGGGCGGCCCGGACCCGGACGCCGGGGGGCCGCTCGTCGTCGACGCCCGGGGCACCCGCT
>NZ_JBBEOI010000518.1 GCF_037860755.1 Aquipuribacter hungaricus
GGGGTCGCGGCCCTGGCCCGGCCCCCGGCGACCGGCGGCGACCGCGAGCGAGGACGGCGGCGAGACGTAGACCGCGTCGACCGGGTCGCGCTGCGGCGGGGGGCCGGAGCCCAGCAGGCTGTCGTCCACGACGACGTCCACCGCGGGGGTGCCGGGGGCGAGCAGCGGCGTGCCGGCTGCGGCGCCGGTCATCGCCGCCACGGCCTCGCGGGCCAGGTCGAGCAGACCGACACGGCCGTCGGTGGCCCCGGGCGAGCCCTCCCCCGCCGCGAGCAGCAGGTCGCCGCCGCCGACGAGGACCACCGCGGGCCGGCCGGACGGTCGCTGGTCGCCCGGCTGCCACGCGACACGGGTCGGCAGCGTCCGGTCGGCGCCGAGCACCTGCAGCGCGGCCGCCGACGTGACGAGCTTGGTCGTCGACGCGGGCTCCAGCGGCGTGCCCGAGGCCCGGGTGACGACCTCCTCGCCGGTGAGGAGGTCGCGGACGCTGAGGGTGGGGGCGGGACCGAGCGCGGGGTCGGCGAGCAGCGGGACCAGCGCCGCCGACAGCGCCGCCGCGTCCACCGGGGCCGCCTCGGCCGTGCCGGCAGTGGCGGCGGCACCGCCGGGTGCGGC
>NZ_JBBEOI010000519.1 GCF_037860755.1 Aquipuribacter hungaricus
GCTCCTCACGGTCCAGCAGCACCTAGTGAGACCTGCTGCCGCCGCTCCCCCACCCGGCCAGTTGGTTCGACCGGCGACGACCCGACCCCGCGCCCGAAACCCGTCCCCGCAGCGTCCGGCCGGTCCACGCACCCCCTGCTACAGGTCGACGTGGTGCGCGCCGATGACGGGCCTGTCGGGGATGTCAGAAGGGCTGCCAGTTGCAGCCGCTTGTCTAGGGGTGGCGCATGAGCGGGGGTCGTCCAAAAGGTCGCGAACTGGGCCTCCCTGACCGAGCAGGTCAGGCGCGTCGCGACGGTCCAGCCGAGCTCGACCGGCCGGTCGCCCCCGCCCGGAGGACCACGGCCGTCGTCCGCTGCCTCTCCGCACTGCGGAACGCCGTGACCCGATCGACTGCCGACACCAGCACCAGCACCAGCACCCGAACCAACACCGCAGACCGGCACGAGGAGGTTGACGTCGCAGACGAGGCAGCACCAGACATGGCACCGTCGCACGTCGGCGGGGTCTCGGGCGACCCCGATCGTCGCTCCGACCTGGCGAGAGCTCCCCGTTGCCCTGACGAAATCGCCGACGCCCTCACGGGGCCGCTCGGCCGGGCACAGTTTCTCACC
>NZ_JBBEOI010000520.1 GCF_037860755.1 Aquipuribacter hungaricus
CGGAGCCCGGGCTCACCACGGCGCTGGGCTGGCGCAGCCTCACGGCGCTGGTCGGCACGGCGCGACTGGGCCTGCCCGCCCGGCAGCGGGTGCGGCTGCCGCCCCACGTGGGCTGGGCGCACGTCCCCGACCGGCTGCTCGGGGCCGGCGTGCTGACCGAGGCGGTCGTCGAGCGCGCCGCCCGGCTCGGGCTCGGCGTCATGGCCTGGACGGTCGACGACCCGCAGCGGGCGCACGCCCTGCTCGACCTGGGCGTGCGGGGGATCATCACCGACCGGCCCGACGCGGTGCGCGACGTGCTCGTCGCCCGGGGGCAGTGGGACGGTGCCGGTGCCGGTGCCGGTGCCGGTGCCGGTGCCGGTGCCGGTGCCGGTGCTGGTGCTGGTGCCGGAGCTGGTGGCTGGGTCGCCGGTCCTCCCGTCGGTGAGGCTCTCGCCGGTCCTCCGGTCGTCGACGGGCGCGGCGGCGGGGTGCCGGTCGCCACCTAGTCTGCGCGGGTGCCCGGACCCGACCCGCTCGCCGCCCTGGCCGCCCGCCCCGCGGTCGCCGAGGCCGTCGACCGGGCCCGCGAGGCGTGCACGGAGCTGCGCTGGCACCCGGCGCTGCGGCGGCGG
>NZ_JBBEOI010000521.1 GCF_037860755.1 Aquipuribacter hungaricus
ACTTCTGATGGAGGAGGTCGTCGCGCTGTACCTGCCGTCCGCCCGCCGGATGGCGAGGCGGTTCCGGGGGCGGGGTGTGGCCGATGAGGACTTGCTGCAGGTGGCGTCGCTGGGGCTGTTGAAGGCGGTGCACGGGTACGAGCCCGGTCCTGGGCGGGTGTTCTTGGCCTACGCGACGCCGACGATCCGGGGGGAGCTGAAGCGTCACTTCCGGGACTACGGCTGGGCGGTGCGCCCGCCACGGCGGTTGCAAGAGCTGTCGGCCGAGCTGTCGGGGGTGGTGCAGCGCCTGACGCACGAGCTGGGCCGGTCCCCGACCTACCGAGAGATCGCGGTAGCCGCAGGTGCGGGGGAGGAGGAGGTCATCGAGGCCGTGACGGCCGGGCAGGGGTACAGCACGACGTCCTTGGACGCGCCCCGAGGTGAGGACGGGTCCACCTGGGCGGACTGGCTGCCAGACGGGACAGGGGAGGTGGACCTGGTCCCGGACCGGGTCGCGCTGCGAGAGCTGCTGCTGCGGCTCCCCGACCGCGAGCGGCGGATCCTGGCGCTGCGGTTCTTCGCGGGAATGACGCAGTCAGAGATCGGCGCGGAGGTGGGCGTCACCCAGATG
>NZ_JBBEOI010000522.1 GCF_037860755.1 Aquipuribacter hungaricus
CCCGCGCCCTCGGCGTGCCGGCCGAGGCCGTCCGCGACGGTCTGCGGGGCGCCGCGCTCCCGCCGCACCGGGCGGCTCCGCTCGGCGAGGTCGCCGGGGTCCGGTACGTCGACGACTCCAAGGCCACCAACCCGCACGCCGCCGACGCCTCCCTCGGCGCCTCCACCGACGTGGTGTGGGTCGCCGGCGGGCTCGCCAAGGGCGCCGCCTACGACGACCTCGTCCGGCGCCACGCGTCCCGGCTGCGCGCCGCGGTGCTCATCGGCGCCGACCGGGAGCTGGTCGCCGACGCCCTGCGCCGACACGCGCCCGAGGTCCCCGTCAGGCTCGTCGACCCCCCCGACACTGGGCGCGTGGGAGCACTCGACAGCGCCGGCGCCGCCCGGTTCATGGACCTGGTGGTGGCCGAGGCGGCCGCCCTCGCCGGCCCGGGGAGCACGGTGCTGCTCGCGCCCGCCGCGGCGTCGATGGACCAGTTCGCCTCCTACGTCGCCCGCGGCGAGGCCTTCGCCGGCGCGGTCCGCCGCGCCGCCGGGGGAGTCGCGTGACGACGCTGGACCCGCGCCCGCGCGCCCGGACGCAGCAGAGCCCCTCGGGCCGGGGCACCTCC
>NZ_JBBEOI010000523.1 GCF_037860755.1 Aquipuribacter hungaricus
CCGGCGAGCTCGCCGATGACGTTGTACGAGGTGACCTCGTAGAAGTCGATGGTGACGCGGGCGGTGGAGCCCGGCGCGGCGAGCGAGGCGCCCGCGGCGTAGGAGGTGCCGACGACGGGGATGTCGACGACGTCCTCGCCGCCCAGGGTCGGGTTGACGGCGTTGTTGCGGTCGACGGCGTCGGTGTCGCCCTGGTTGAAGAGGATCGCGGCGCTGGCCCCGGCGGCCTCGGCGTTGATGGCCTTGACCGAGAAGGAGCAGGTGCCGCGCTGCAGCAGCGCGATGTTCCCCTCGACGAAGCCGGCGAAGTCCTCGGGCTCGCAGCCGCTGGAGTTCGCGCGCGGCGCGGTGAGGTTGATGTCGACGGCCTGGACCGTGCCGGTGACGTCGCCCTCGCCGGTGCCCGTGGCCGGGTTCGCCGGGAAGTCTGCGGCGGTGGGCGTGAGCTGCTGGAGCACGACGTCGGCGGCGTCGTAGGTGAAGGGCTCGACCTCGGCGGACCAGCCGGCCGCCTCGAGCGTCTGGACGACGTAGTCGACGCTGGCCTGGTAGCCGGGCGTGTCCGAGGCGCGGTTGCCGCCGTTGGCGTCGGCGATGGCCTG
>NZ_JBBEOI010000524.1 GCF_037860755.1 Aquipuribacter hungaricus
CTCCCGGGGCGGCGCGCCGAACCCAGCGAGCGTGCCGGGCAGCGACGGGGCGACGACGACGAGGCGGGACAACCCGTCGAGCGCGGCCAGGGCCGCCGACGCGGCCTCGCGCACGCCGGCCACCTCCGGCACGCGGTCGCCCGTGAGCCGCGGCAGCAGGAGCGGCGCCGCCGGGAGCAGGCAGGCGACGACGACGGGCACGCCGCCACTGTAGGAGCGCCCCCGCCCCGCGGGCGCCCGCGCTCCCCCGCCCGCAATTGGGGCCTGCGCAGACCCTCAGGCGTCGAGGGAGAGCAGGCCGGCCCGGTGGGCGCGGGAGACGGCGTCCGTCCGGCCCCGGGCGCCGAGCTTGGCCATGACGTTGCTCAGGTGCACCGACACCGTCTTCTCGCTGATGAACAGCTCGGCACCGACGCGGCGGTTGGTCCAGCCGCGCGCCACGAGCCGCAGTACGTCCTGCTCGCGGGCGGTGAGGCTGACCGGCGCCGCCGCCGCCGCGCCGGAGGCCCCGGGAGCCACGTCCGCCCCGCCGTCCGGACCGGGCAGCTCGACGCCGGCCCGGCGCGCCAGGGCGGCGACGGCCGCAGCGAGAGGGCG
>NZ_JBBEOI010000525.1 GCF_037860755.1 Aquipuribacter hungaricus
GGCCTCGCCGACGGCTGGGCGGACGAGCGGGGCCTGCACGCCTCGGCGGCCCGGTCCCGGCAGGTGCTCGACGCGGCGCGGGCACGGCTCGGCGAGCTGCTCGGGGTGCGCGGGGAGGACGTGTCGTTCCCGCCCGACCACGTCGCTGCGCTGCACGCCGGGGTGCTGGGCTGCTCGGCGCCGGGGGCGGACCCCGCGGGACCGGTCGTCGTGTCAGCGGTCGAGCACTCGGCGGTCCTCCACGCTGCCGGGTGGGCGGGCACCCCGGTGCGCACGGTCGGCGTCGACCGCGCCGGCCACGTCGACCTCGACGCGCTCCGCCGTGCCGTGGCGGGGGCCCGGCTGGTCTGCGTGCAGCACGCCAACGTCGAGGTCGGCACCGTGCAGGACCTGCCGGCGGTCCACGAGGTGTGCCGGGCGGCGGGCGTGCCGCTGCTGGTGGACGCGGGCGCCTCGCTCGGCCACCTGCCGGTGCCGGCCGCCTGGGACGTGCTCGTCGGCTCGCCCCGCTCGTGGGGGTCCGTGGCCGGGACCGCGGTCCTCGCGGTGCGGCCCGGCGTGCGCTGGCGCCCGCACGAGCCCGGGGAGAAGTCGGA
>NZ_JBBEOI010000526.1 GCF_037860755.1 Aquipuribacter hungaricus
CCTCGTCGCCGGACACGGCCCGGTCGCCCGCCTCGGCCGCCGACGCACGCGCCCGCAGCACGAGCCGCCGCCAGCGGACCGGGTCGCCGCCGCCGACCGGACCGCAGGCGAGCCGCTCGAGCCCGGCCACGTCCAGGCGCGACGGGTCGGTGGCCACCTCGAGGGCGAGCAGGAGGACGGACACGACCGGCTCGTCCCGCAGCGGGGCCCGGACGCCGGGCACCCGCACCGGCACCCCTGCCCCGTCGAGCGCACGGCGCAGCTCGTCGGCGCCGGGCACGCTGCGCACGAGGACGGCCATGCGCGACCACGGCACCGGGTCCTGCTCGCGGTGGCGGCGCCGGCGGAGCTCCGCGGCGACCACGGCGGCCTCGTCGGCGCGGTCCATGCAGACGAGCAGGCTGACCTGGCCCTGCCCGGGCCCGCCGTCCCCGGCCGCCCGCGCGTCCCCGGCGTCCCTGGCTGTGGGAACCTCCCTCGCGCCAGCGCGACCCACGGCGCCCGCGGCATCCCCGGCGCCGGGGCCGGCCACCGGCACGGCGGCGGGCGACCAGGGGCGGGGCGCGGCGCCGTGGATCTCGCGGCCCAGCGCGGC
>NZ_JBBEOI010000527.1 GCF_037860755.1 Aquipuribacter hungaricus
TGCGGGTGGGCGTCGACGGGGTCGACGGAGCCGGTAAGACCGTCTTCGCCGATGACCTCGCCGAGGTCCTCCGCTCGAGGGGTCGGACGGTCGTCCGTGTCGGCGCCGACGCCTTCCTGCACCCGCGTGCAGTCCGCTACCGCCGAGGACGCGACTCGCCAGAAGGGTTCTGGCTCGACAGCTACGACTACGTCGCCTTGCGCAGACGGGTCCTGGACCCGCTGGGGCCGGACGGCTCGCGCCGGTACCAGACCGCCAGCCTCGAGCTGCGCACCGACCAGGCGAGCGACCCGCCGGTCCTGACGGCCGCGCCCGGTTCTGTGCTGGTGCTGGACGGCCTGTTCCTCCACCGAGACGAGCTGGTCGACGTCTGGGACGTGTCGGTCTTCCTCCAGGTGCCCTTCGAGGTCTCTGCGGCGCGCATGGCCTCCCGCGACGGCAGCCACCCAGACCCAGCCCATCCCAGCCTGGCGCGCTACGTGCAGGGCCAACGGCTGTATCTCACGACCGCTCAGCCCGAGCAGCGAGCCCACGTCGTCGTGGACGCCACCGACCTCGACGCCCCCGTCATCGCTTCTCACCGGTAGCCGACCG
>NZ_JBBEOI010000528.1 GCF_037860755.1 Aquipuribacter hungaricus
ACGGCCGTGGGCCGGGGCATAGTCTCCGCCCGTGCCCCGGCCCGTCCTCGTCGCCGAGCCCGCGGCGGGGCTGCCCGGGCGGCCGGCGGACCTCCTGCCCGCCCTCGCGCACCTGGCGGGCGGACGGCGGCTCACCGCGCTGGCGGGCTCCTGGTCCGGCACGTCGGTGCTCGTCGCCGCGGACCCGGCGGAGGTCGTCGAGCGCCACGACGTGCCGACCCGGCCCGAGCTCGCCGCGCTGCTCGACCGCACCGGTCCCCTGCCCAGCACCGTCCCGACGGGCTCGGCCGTCGGCGGGGGCTGGTCGGTCCTGCTCGGCCACGCGCTGGGGCGGAGCACCGGGCGGGTCCGCACCCCGCCGGCCCCGCGCACGGGACCCCGGCTGCCCGAGCTGGTCCTCTCCCGGTACGACCACCTGCTGCGCCACGACGGCACCCGCTGGTGGACCGAGGCGCTGGACGAAGGCGACGGTGTCGCGACGGCCCGGGCACGCGACCTCGCGGCGGAGGCGGCCTCGGCGTGGGCCCGGTGGCGCGAGGCCCCCCGGGGGCCGGGCGCGGTCCGCCTCGTCGCCGCCCCGGACGCCGCG
>NZ_JBBEOI010000529.1 GCF_037860755.1 Aquipuribacter hungaricus
TCCACGGTGCCGGCCAGGTCGAAACCCAGGGTGAACGGCATCCGGCCCAGCGTCGCGACCCGCATCCCGCCCCGGCGAAGCCCCAGGTCAGTGCCGTTGATGCTGGACGCCGCCACCCGGACCAGGAGCTCGTCGCCGACCGGCTCGCCCGGGCCGGGCACGTCGTCCACCTGCACGACCTCTGGCCCGCCCGGGCGATGGAACCGGACCGCCCTCACGCGTCCGGTCCGGCCACGAGGAACGGCGAGCGGCGCACCCAATGGTCCAGGCCGAGGAGCTCGACCATCGCGGCAGCCACGTCAGCCTTACTCACCGCCGCAGCCCGCAGCCCCGGCGCCTGCTCGGTCAACCCCCAGCTACCGGCACCGTCGGCCTCGCTCAGCCGTGGCGGACGGACCTCGGTCCAGGCCAGGTCGCTGCTAGCCAGGACGTCATGCTCGCCCTGCTTGTCGGCGACCAGATCAGGGGCGAACGTACGGGTGAGCGCTGAGACGAACCGCGCCCCGGCCCCCTTCTCATCACCCGGTAACGTCACGCCGGCACCGGAGACACTCACCAGCCGGCCCACGCCAACCTCCCGGGCCGCC
>NZ_JBBEOI010000530.1 GCF_037860755.1 Aquipuribacter hungaricus
GGGCGGCGCTCGGGGGCTGGGCCGGTCGGCTGGGGCAGCCGGGCCGCCTCGGTGGCCGCCGGCTGGCGGCGCACGAGCGGTGCCGGTCCGCCGCGGCCCTCGACGGTGCTGGGGCTGTAGGAGGAGAGCCGGCTGAGCTCGCTGAGCGCCTCGGAGGCGAGCATGGAGCGCTGCCGGACCGCCTCGCCGTCGGAGAGGGCGGGGACGACGGGCACGCCGCCGAGCGTGGCCGAGAGGCCGGGGGCCGTCGGGGAGCGGTGGGCCCCGTCGGGCGTGGAGCCGAGGGGCGCGGGACCGCCAGGAACCGACCCGGCCCCGGCCGGTCCGTAGCCCGCGGGGCCTGCGCCGACCGGACCTGCGCCGACCGGACCTGCACCGACCGGACCTGCACCGACCGGACCCGTGCCGACCGGACCTGCGCCGACCGGGCCTGCGGTACCCGGGGCGCCGGGGGCGGTGGGGCGGGAGGGCAGACCGGGACCGCCGTGGACGGGCGGCTGCGGGGAGCGGGAAGGCTGGGCGGTCGGGGCGCCGTACCCCGCCGGGGCGCCGGTGGGCTGGCCACCGGTGGCCTGGGCGGGGACG
>NZ_JBBEOI010000531.1 GCF_037860755.1 Aquipuribacter hungaricus
CGCCGGCCCGGCGACCCTTCTCCACGAACTCCGACACGCTCGAGCGCAGCCGGGCCGCGTTGTCCTCGTTTAGGTCGATCTCATAGCTCACGCCGTCCAAGGAGAACGTCACCGTCTCCGACGCAGAAGAACCATCGATGTCGTCCACCAGGACCACGTTCACGTGCTGAGCCACGTCGGGCACCGCTCTCTCTAAGCCGAACCAGGAATGGGCCTTCCCATCCTGGCCCAGGAGACAACGGATCACCGCACCCAGGCAGGCTTACCGCCCCCGGACAGCACTTCGTTGGGGCTCAGCCAGTCTCTGCGGGCACGGTCAACCCAGCTTGGGTCCATCCACATCGCGTCACAGGCTGTGTCGAGGTCGACCGTCAATCACTGCCGCCGCTCAGCCCGGGCTGCTGCGTGAGTCACATTCGCAGCTGCTGCTGGTATCCGGCATCGCGTCGATGACGGGACCGCAGCGGCAGCCGGCCGCGCCCCTGGACAGATGCGTCCGGGAACGGCGCTGGTGTCAGCTACGCCTACCTGTGCAGGTGCGCGAGGCTGCGCCTATGAGTCGACTTGATGCGGTGTTCG
>NZ_JBBEOI010000532.1 GCF_037860755.1 Aquipuribacter hungaricus
GGCCGTGCTCGCGGTCCGCGGCCGGCCCGGCCCGGCGCGGTCCCGGCCGCGCAGCGTCTGGCAGGTGCTGCCCCGGCTCGCCCCCGAGCTGACGGAGTGGGCGGTGTTCCTCGGCTCGCTGCCCCGGGTGGACGGGCCGACCGCGGACGACCGGTCGCGCGCCGCCGACGACCTGCTGCGCGACGCCGAGCTGTTCCTGCGCGCCGTCACCGGGGTGCTGTCCCTGCCGTGGCGCCCGGTCCTGCCCGACGTCGTGGCGGCGTCCCGCTGAGACGACCGAGGACCTGCTGATGAGCTTCACCCACCTGCACGTGGCCTCGGGCTACTCGCTGCGCCACGGGGCCTCCACGCCCGCGGCGCTCGTGTCCCGGGCCGCGGAGCTCGGCATGGACGCGCTCGCGCTCACCGACCGCGACGGCTGCTACGGCGCCGTCAAGTTCGCGACCGCGTGCGCCGCCGCCGGGATCGACCCGATCCTCGGCGTCGACCTCGCGGTCGAGCCGTCGGGCCTGCTCGGCGGGCTGCCCTCGTGGGCGGACCCGTCGGCGGGGGCGGGCCGCGGGACCGGCGCGCGGC
>NZ_JBBEOI010000533.1 GCF_037860755.1 Aquipuribacter hungaricus
TCCGACTTCGGCCGGCGCGGCCCAGGCCACGCTGGCCGGCCTCGGTGACCGGTCGGCGGGACTGGGCCGCTCGTGCGCCGACGCCGCGACCGTCCTCGACGGCTGGGCGGAGGAGCTGGCGCGGCTGCAGTCCGAGGCGGGCGCGCTGGGCGGGCGGGCCCTGGACAACCGCCGGGAGCGGCAGGCCGCCGGGGTGCGGGTGACGACGGCGCTCGCGCTGGACGGCTCGGGGGCCACGGGCACGGTGCTGGGCGACCAGGCCGCGCTGGACCGGCTGGAGGCGCGGCGGCGGGAGCTGCAGCAGGAGGCGGAGGAGCTCCACCTGCGGTGGTGCGCGGCGTCCCGGCGCTGGTCGGCGCGGCTGGACGGCGCCGCACCGCCGGTCGCGGCGGGCTGGTGGCGGGGGGCCTGGGACCTCGCGCACGACGGCTACCAGCACCGGGTCCGCCAGGACGCCCGGCTGCTGTCCTGGGCGGCGGGGGCGACGGGCGCGGCGGCGGCCGTGAGCGGGGTCGTGGCCCTGGTCCCGGCGGCCGCCCCCGTCGCGGTGCCGCTGTCGCTCGCGCTGGGGGGG
>NZ_JBBEOI010000534.1 GCF_037860755.1 Aquipuribacter hungaricus
GTCCGGGCGGAGGGGTCGCCGAGCGGGTCGGCCACCCCGGTGACCCGCAGCCGGGCGGCGGGCAGCCCGGCCAGCGCGACGAGGTCGGCGGCGGTCGACCGCGAGATCGGCAGCAGCCGGTCGTAGGCGTGCAGCGCGAGCAGCCGGGCCTCGTACGCGCACCGGGCGCCCTCGTCGGGCAGGTAGCGCCACGGCGCCCGGTACGGCACGAGGTCGTAGACGACGGCGGCGGTGCGCACCCACGGGGCGGTGAGCAGCGGCGCGACGACGGTGCTGTCGTCGGTCATCGGCGACAGGCCGACGAAGGCGACGACGTCGGCGAGCGGGACGTCGGCGACGTGCGGCACGACCCGGCCGAGCAGGGCGCGGGCGGCGGCGGACAGCTCCCCCGCGGCCGGGTCGACGAGGCCGACGACCTCGGGAGCGCGGGCGTCGGCGGCCGTCGCGGCGGCGAGGGCGCCCAGCAGCGACAGGGCGTGCTTGCCGACGCCGCGGGTGTCGTACTCCCCCGTCTGCAGGCAGCGGACGTCGACGACGACCAGGGCCCGCCCGCGGCCCGCACGGCCGGCG
>NZ_JBBEOI010000535.1 GCF_037860755.1 Aquipuribacter hungaricus
GGTACGCCGGCGGCGTCGGCACCCGTACCGGCCGGGGCACGGTCCGCCCGCCGGGCGGCGGGGTCGGCACGGGCACGGTGGCCACCCCGGCGAAGCCCGCGCCCCGGACGCCGTGGCCGACCTGCCAGGGCTCGTCGACGTCGTGGACGACGACGGGGACGTCGTGGCCGTCGAGGTCGACGAGCGTGCCGTGCCGCGCCGACCCGGGTGGTGCCGTCGCGGCGCCGGCGACCACCGCGCCGTCCACCAGCAGGGCGCCCTTCTCGCCGACGTGCCCCGCCGCCACCACGGAGCGGGGGACCGCCTGCCCGGTCTCCGCGGCCGCGCGGAGCAGCCCGCCCGACACGGCACCGAGGCCGAGGGTGGCCGCGCCCAGCACCGCGGCCTCCGGGGAGCCGTCGGCGCCGACGGCGAGCTGGGTGCTCAGCTGCGTGGACGCCACCCCCAGCGCGAGCGACAGCGGCACCGCGACGGGGGCGGGCGCCGGGGCCAGGGCCACGACCCCGCTCACGGCCGCCGCCGCCCCCGTCGCCCCCGCCCCCCAGGGCAGCAGCCGGGGGGCCTGGC
>NZ_JBBEOI010000536.1 GCF_037860755.1 Aquipuribacter hungaricus
CCCCCGACTTGTACCCGCTGCCGGGCGCGCGCCGCGCGCGGGCCGGGCGCTGGGACCCGTCACCGTGGGCCAGCCGTCGTCGGCGGGAGGGGCGCCGTCGGCACCGGCGACGTGCTCGGGCTCCGGGCCCTCGTCGGTCGGGCCGTCGTCGACGAGCTCGGGGACCACGCCGCTGGCCCGGCCGCCGACGACGCCGACGGCCTTGCGGTCGACGCCGAGGGTCTCCAGCAGTGCCTCCTTGACGCAGTCGGAGTGGCCGCGCTGGTTGAAGGCGTCGGCCAGGCCCTGCGTGGGGAAGCCGAGCGTCAGGCTGGTGCTGTCGAGGGCGAGGACCTGCGCGTTCTCGCTGACCAGCGTCCACGTGAGGCGCCGGATCGTCCGCAGCCGGTCGACCACCTGGTCCCAGGTGCGCCGCACGACCTCGACCGTGACCCCGGAGCCGGGGTCGGCGTGCCCACCGGGGACGGCCGGGAGCGCCACCGTCGCGCTGGCCCGCGGGTCCGGCGGCTCGGGCGCGTCCGGGGCGGCACCCGCGCCGGGGGCACCGGGGCTGCCGGGAGCCTGGCC
>NZ_JBBEOI010000537.1 GCF_037860755.1 Aquipuribacter hungaricus
TGGTGGCGACCCGGACCGTGATCGGCCGCTGCGGGAGCTCGTGCTCGTGCCCGCCGGCCCGGGGGACGGCGGCCGCCGGTCCTGGGAGTGGGTGCAGCAGGTCCTCGAGCAGGGCCCGGTCCTTCTGGTGCACGGCGTCCTGCAGGCGGGCACCGAGGACAGCGGCAGGGTCCCACCCCAGCACGCTCTGCACGGAGGCCGAGGCGAAGACGATGACACCGTCGGTGCCGATCATCACGGTGACGTCGCGGCTGGCGTGGATGACGGTACGGAAGCGGCGTTCCCGCTCCAGCGCGTCCAGCAGCGTGTTGAACGCGCGGGCCGCAAGCCCGAGGGCGTCGCTCGGGCCGGCCGGGAGCTTGGCCGCGACCGGGACCGTCTGCCCGTGCGGGGACGTGCCGCCGACGCTGACGTGGTCGGCGACCGCGCTCAGCCCGTCGCTGAGCCGGTGCAGCCGGCGCCCCACGATGCCGCGGACCAGGCACCAGTTCATACCAGCCAGGAGCACACCGGCAACCAGGCAGGCCGCAGCGAACGCCTCGGCCTGCACGTAGCGCGCCG
>NZ_JBBEOI010000538.1 GCF_037860755.1 Aquipuribacter hungaricus
CACCGGGCGTCCTCGTACGGGTAGCCGTAGCCGAACGCCTCGAGGGCCTCGGGCCAGGCGGCGTGCGGGTCCGTCCCGCCCGCCGGGGGCAGCAGCCGCGACCCCTCGGCCCGCGCCCGGGCCAGCCACGCCATCGCCTCGGGGCCCGGGCGGTGCATCCCGTCGGGCCGGGCTGCCAGCAGCTCGAGCACGAAGGCCTCCAGCGTGTCGAGCCGTGCCTGTGCGCGCTCCGCCAGCGCCGCCACGCGGGCGCCGTCGTGGCGCAGCGCGGCCTCCTCGGCGACGTCGGCGAGCGCGGCCACCTCGACCGCGGCCAGCCAGACCACGCCCATCTGGTCCGCGCCGTGGCAGCGGGCCAGGTCGTCGATCGCCGCCCGGGCCAGGTCCGCCGCCTCGTCCGGGCGCCCCTGCCAGCGCCGCAGCTCCGCCAGGCAGCCGTCGACGCCGAGCTGCACCTGCAGGTCCTGCCCGCGCGAGGCCACGAGCCGGGTGACGGCCGCCTCGGCCCCTGCGTCGCCGCGGCCGACCTGCACGTACAGCCCTGCCGCGGCCAG
>NZ_JBBEOI010000539.1 GCF_037860755.1 Aquipuribacter hungaricus
TCGCGCTCAACGCCACCATCGAGGCCGCTCGGGCGGGCAGCGCCGGCGCCGGGTTCGCCGTGGTGGCCACCGAGGTCAAGGAGCTGGCGCGGGAGACCGCGCAGGCCACTGAGGACATCTCCCGGCGGGTCGAGGCCATCCAGCAGGACACCAGCAACGCGATCCTCGCCATCGAGGAGGTTTCCCGGATCATCGGGCAGATCAACGACTACCAGACCTCCATCGCCTCCGCGGTGGAGCAGCAGACCGCCACCACCCGGGAGATGAGCCGCAGCGTCAGTGAGGCCGCCGGCGGCTCCGGCGACATCGCCCACAACATCGGCGGCATCGCCGACGCCACCCAGGTCATGACCAGCTCCGTCACCGCATCCCACGAAGCCGTCGCCGACCTCGCCGACGTCTCCACCCAGCTGCGCGAGCTCACCGACCGCTTCACCGTCTGACGAACGCCGATAGCCCTCGACGTCCGACCTCGGTCCACCGGGTCGGGGTCCCGGCCCACCCAAGCACACCGAGGAGTACCGGTGCCCGACAGTGTCACCCGCAGCAC
>NZ_JBBEOI010000540.1 GCF_037860755.1 Aquipuribacter hungaricus
TGCCTGGCGGCGGTCCCGGCGGCGGTCCCGGCCCCGGGCCTGGCGCAGTCCCTGGTGGCGACCCCGGCGGCGCCTCGGCGGTCGTGGGGCTGCTGGCGGAGCAGGCCGTGCTGGTCCCCGTCGTCCCGCGCGCGACGTGGCGCGACGGCGACGGGCGCGAGCCCTCGGTCCGCGGTGTCGACCTGCGCCTGCCCCGGCACGCGGGGGAGGTGCCGTGACCCGGCTGGTCCGGGCGGACAACCCCGGCCCGATGACGCTCGAGGGCACCAACACCTGGTTGGTCGGCCGGGAGCGCGTGCTCGTCGTCGACCCCGGGCCCGCCGACCCGGCGCACCTGGCGGCGGTGCTCGCGGCCGTGGCCGGGGCCGGCGCGCTGGGCGGCGTCCTGCTCACCCACCGCCACCCGGACCACGCCGACGCGCTCGGCCACGACGTGCTGCGCTCCGCGCTGGCGTCCGCGAGGGCACCGGTGCTCGCGCTCGACCCCGCCCTCGGCGACCCGCCGACGCCCGGGGCGCTCGCGGCGGCGACCGACGGGCCGGCC
>NZ_JBBEOI010000541.1 GCF_037860755.1 Aquipuribacter hungaricus
GCTCGTGGTCCTGGTGTTCGACTTCGGCGAGCAGCTGTTCATACGTGCCATGAAGGCTCGACCGCAGGTCATACGTGCAGATCAGAGGCGCGCCCGCGTACTCGATGGCGCCCCCCGCAGTGGCCAGGCTGGGTCACTGCACGAGCGAGCCGTCTGTGCTCTCGGCGGTGTCGACGATGCCTGGGCCGGTCCAGTCGAGGCAGACGACGGTGGCGTCGTCGTGCAGGCGGGGGGCGTAGGCGCGCAGCGTCCTCAGGATCTCGGCCACGGCCTGGTGCGGGGTGAGGTCCGCAGTGGCCAGCAGGAGGCCCGCCAGGCGCTGCTCACCGAACTCCTCGCCTGGTGCGCCGGCCTCGAGGATCCCGTCGGTGACCAAGACCAGCCGATCGCCCGGCAACAGCTGCACGGTCTGCACCTCGTACACGGTGGCCTGGAACATGCCCGCCGGCAGCTGCGGGTCCAGCGCTACCGCCTGGACCTTGCCGTCGCGCACCAGCCAGGGCGCCGGGTGCCCGGCGTTGACCACGTCCAGACGCC
>NZ_JBBEOI010000542.1 GCF_037860755.1 Aquipuribacter hungaricus
GACCTCGGCGCGGGTGGCGGCCTGCTGCTGCTGCTCGAGCCGGCCGAGGTCGGCGACGAGCCCCGACCAGCGCCGGACCTCGCGCCCAGCACCGTCGAGGTCGGCGGCGGCTGCCTCCGCCCCGCGCAGCCGGGCCTCGGCGTCCTTCACCCGGGCGGGCAGCGCCGCCGCCTGCTCCCGAGCACGCTCCAGGTCCGACCCCGCGGTGGCGAGCCGGGCGCGGGCGGCCACGAGGTCTGCCTGCTCCTGCTCCCAGCGGCGGACGTCGCGGCCGAGGGCGTCGACGGACCCCCGACGGCGGGCAGCGTCCTGCTCCAGCGCGGTGACCGTCGTCACGACCACGGCGAGCGTCGTCGCCGTCCCCTCGTCTCCCACGCCGGGCACGTGCCCGTCGTCCAGCAGCCCGCCCGGGGCGGGGGCGGCGAGCACGTGCGGCTGCTCCGCCGGGACGAGGCCGTGCTGCACCGCGGCCACGAGCGCCGCGCGGGCGGTGGACCGCGCGCCGGCCTCCCGGCCCAGGGCACGGTCGTGCTGCT
>NZ_JBBEOI010000543.1 GCF_037860755.1 Aquipuribacter hungaricus
GCCGCCCCGGGGGACCGCCCGGCGGGTGGTCGAGCCGTCCTCCGGGTCGTCGCGGCTCGGCCCCGGGACCGTGGGCGCCCTCGTGGTCCGCCGCCGCCTGGCCGCCGGCGGGGCCGAGCGGCTCCTCGTCGTCACGGCGCTGGCGACCGCGTTCGGGCTGGCCGCGCACGTCCTCGTCGGCGCCGAGCTCGTCGCCCGGTCGGTCGAGGACAAGGCTGCGGTGCTCGCCGGCGCCCCGGTCGTCGTCGAGCTCGACCAGGCAGGCCAGGTGGACCCCGACCTGCCCGGCGAGGGGTACGCCCGCGACGTCCGCACGACCGAGGGCGACAGCGTCGTGTTCCGCGACTCCGGCCGGCTCCTCGGCGACCGCGTGGTCGACGTCGCCGTCGTCGACCTGGCCACCGTCGAGGCGGTCGCCTCCTGGGGCAGCCCCGGCGGCCCGCTGGACCGGGCGCGCGGGCAGCTGGGCGTGCTGGCGGAGGCCGACGCCGCCGCCCGCCCCGAGTGCCCGTCGCTGCCGCTGGGCGGCAACGCG
>NZ_JBBEOI010000544.1 GCF_037860755.1 Aquipuribacter hungaricus
CTGCCGGACGCGTTCACGCTGGTGGTGCTCACCGTGTGGGCGGCGCTGCGGTTCGACACCACCCTGGTCGTGGTGCACGACCTCGTGATGGGGGTGCTCGCGGTGGTGTTCACCCTCACCGGGCACGGACCCTTCGCCGTGATCGCCGACGACGCCACCCGGGCGATGGTCGTGCAGCTGTACGTGGGACTGATCGCCGTGGTCGGCACCGCCCTCGCGCTGGGGCGCGACGAACGTGTGATCCTCATGCGACGGCTGCAGGAGCACGCCGCCACGATGGTGCGGGAGGCCGGTCACGTCATGACGCTGGCCGGGGCCTCCCGGCAGCTGTACGCAGCGGCGGACGTGCGCACCGAGCTGTGCCGGCTGGCACGACACGTCAGCGGCGCCGACCTGGTCTACCTGCTCGAGCCGGACACGCGCGGCAGCCTCACCACCACCGCCACCGACGGCACCGAAGCCTCGCCCGTCACGTTCCGCCTGCAGGGCGAGGCGTCGCTGACCGTCAACGCCTTCC
>NZ_JBBEOI010000545.1 GCF_037860755.1 Aquipuribacter hungaricus
TGGCCGCGCCGGGAGCACCGCCGTCGGCGCCCGGCACGTCCGCCCCCGCCAGCCGCGACAGCTCCGCGGCCCGGGCGGCGCGCTGCAGCTCGGCCTGCTCGGCCGGGGAGAAGTCGACGCGCAGCCGCAGGTCCCCGGCGACGAGGCGGTACCGGCCGGCCTCCCCCTCGGCCCCGACGGAGGAGATCTCCCAGCCGAGGTCGGTGAGGTGGCGTATGTCGCGGGCGAGCTGGCGGCGGCGGTCCTCCGGCTCGGCGGAGCCGTAGCCGACGTGCTCGAGCAGCCGCTCGGTGGTCGCGGTGCGGTCGGGGCTGCGGGACAGCACAAAGAGGACCTGGGTCAGGCGCTCCATGGGAGCCCGCTGGTCCCGTCCACCTGCCACGGGACCAGCCTGCCATCCTCCCCGGGTGAGCCCCGCAGCCGTGCCGCCCGCCGCCGGGCTGCCCGCCGTCGGGCCGTCCGCCGTCGCCGGGCCGCCCACCGTCGCCGCCGTGCACGCCGCCG
>NZ_JBBEOI010000546.1 GCF_037860755.1 Aquipuribacter hungaricus
AGCGCCCGTTCCGGCTCGGCCATCAGCGCTGACTCGGTCAGCTCAAGGCGCAGGGACCGGGCCGGGACGTCGTGGGTCTGGAGCCGTTGCAGGACCTGCGCGGCGAGGTCCGGACGGTGCAGGCAGCGGGCGGACAGGTTGACCGCGACCTGCAGGTCGTGACCGGCGTGGCGCCAGGTGCTCGTCTGCGTCAGCGCCAGGTCGAGGACTGTGAGGGTCAGCGGCCAGATCAGCCCGGTGTGCTCCACGGTGGGCAGGAAGTCCGCGGGATGGAGCAGGCCGCGGGTGGGGTGCTGCCAGCGGACCAGGGCCTCCACACCGGCCAGCGTGCCGTCGGTGAGGTTCAGCTTGGGCTGGAAGTGCAGCAGCAGCTCCTCGTGCGCCAGGGCGTGCCGGAGGTCGGTGAGCAGGGTGAGCCGGGAACGGTCGTTGCTGTCCGACAACGGGTCGTAGCGCTCGACCCCGGTCTGCAGCTCCTTCGCGGTGTACATCGCGACGTCG
>NZ_JBBEOI010000547.1 GCF_037860755.1 Aquipuribacter hungaricus
GGTCGCGGCGCGCGCCGGCCGTCGGCGTCGCCGCCCGCGCCCCAGCGGCCGGTGTCACGGGGGTCCTGCCGCCCGCCGGAGCCGGCGTCGAGCTGCTGGCGCAGGTCGTCGAGGGAGGTCCGGAGCGCCTCGCGGACGGTCTCGTCGCCGCCGGCGAGCTCCACCTGCACGCCCTGCGACGTCTGCTCGGCGGTGATCCGCACCGGGCCCAGGTCCTCGGGCGACAGGTGGACGACCAGGCGCGTGATCTCGCCCAGGCCGGCGGCCAGGACGCGGGCGCGGGTGGCGGCGGCCACGGCGTCCATCTGCTGCAGGGTGAACGGCCCGATGGACGCGGCGGGAGGTGCGGCCGGGGTGGTCGGCGCGCCGGTGGCGACCGGGGCGGCCGGGGCCTGCGCGGCGCCGGTGGTGCTCGTCGCGGTGCTGCTCGTCGTGGTGCCGCCCGTCGTGGTGCTGCCCGTCGTGGTGCCGGACGGGGCGGGGGCGCTGCCGCGGTCGTCG